>NZ_JACGVN010000040.1:0-19787 GCF_014077245.1 Colwellia sp. BRX8-9 | reverse complement strand
GTCAACATTAAACATTAAACATTAAACATTAAACATTAAACATTAAAAAAAGGATTAACCATGAAATTTATAACGCTACTTGTCAGTTTTATTTATCTCTTTTCGGCGCAAGCATTCGCCCATGATGATCACGGTTTGGGTGACGGCTCTTTTCATGCATTTTATCATGCTATTTTTTGGACTATATTTGTCCTAGTTGTCTATAAAGCTGCGGTATGGTTTAACCATAAGCGCTCACAAAAAAACTAATCTCCTTTAAGTATGAATAGGACACCACAGATAAGTACAGTTATTTGTGGTGATAATATGATGCACTCAAGCAGACATAAACATATATTAATGAACATTGAAGACAGTAGATTTAAAAATACGCTGTTAAACGCACAAATAATTAGGCATATTTGCATTATCAATAAAAAATAATGATGGTTAAATGACAGGTAAAGCTGTGCAACATCCAAGCATAATAATTAAACCCATCGCTAAACATAACGGCATCTCTCTTGTTATTTTTGGCGTGTTACTTTTACTTACTACGCTTTTATTCGCTCAACATTATTGGCAATCATATAGATTCGCCTACATTTTTATGATCCTTCTCTGTCTAGTTATTACTTTGGTAGGTGCAGTTAAACTTTTTGAACCTGCCATTAGCCTCTATTTGACGCCTGATAAAATAACCTTTAATCACCGTTATGGTCACTGGCAATTAGCATGGCAAGATATACAAAATATTAATATTGTTGCTGAAGTTGTTGGTATAGAACGTGAAACATTACCTTATATCGGTATACGATTGGTTCATATCGATAATATTGCTAAAAACATTTCCGTTAGATTAGCGAATAGGTTAATCCATCAACAACAAGGATTAATTATTTATGGGGTATTGCATCAGCTAATGACAATGGAACAAGCTCAAATGAATTTTGAGCCCTTTATTCTATCAAACGGAGAGCCTGTAAAAGGACCCATTGCCGCATTTCTCCATCAAAGTGAACGATTATCTTCTGCTTTTGGTTACCATTTATTCTTACCTGCTGACAGTTTTGACCGCGGCATTAACGAGTTCAGCCAACTACTAAAACAATGTAAAATGGCAAGTTCAACTTATCAAGTAAATTAATGGCTGCCCGTTGACGTTTTTTTAAGCTGCTTTAATTGTTTTTTTAATTGTCTTTGGTAGCGATTCATTTCGATTAAGCACTGCTCTTTTTCCTGGGGGGATAATGCTTGATACATGAGTGCCTCAAAGCATTGGGTATAGCCAATGAAGTTTTTCGATAACATAGGAAATCGTTCAATAACTAGCCTTGAAAATTGACTCGCGGGCATAGTGTCAGGCTTTATTAAGCCTTTAGCTTTTAATCGCGTTATTATTTGCTGATACTGATCTAACCATTTTACCGGCGGTTTATCTTTACCCCTCTTTAAATTAACTAACCACAACACAGCCATCATTAACATTAATGACCCACCAACAACTGCCGCTATTTTCCAAGCCCGAAGATCACCAAACCATTGTTTAAGTAAATCATATTGTTTTTTTGATGAATAACCTAAAACCAATCTTGTCCATTGATAATCTAGCGCATCAAGCTGTAAGCGCAGACTATTGATCCAAGCGAGGTGTTTGTATCGATGTAAATTTAGCAAGTCGTTATTGAACAAGGCATCTTGCTGTAACATTTGTGAAAGCCCACTCTCTACTCGTTCTGGGTTAACCGCCGCCGTGGGATCTACCCTTACCCAACCTTGGCTATTAACCCAAATTTCAGCCCATGCATGGGCATCATATTGGTAGATGCTAAGATGACCACTTTGTTTATTATACTCGCCACCTAAATAGCCAGTGACCAAGCGAGCAGGAACACCAGACGCTCTCATCATAAAAGTAAAGACACTGGCATAATGAACACAAAAGCCTTTTTTAGTTTGATAGAAAAACTGGTCTAATTCATGCCCTAATTTAGCCCCATTTAATAAAGGCGGCGTTAACGTGTAATAGAAGTCTTGTTCTCTAATCATATCCAAAATAGCTTGTGCACGTTCAATTTCATCTGGGTAGTTTAACTTAAGTTGTTGGCCTTGCGCTTTCAGCTTAGGGTTACTGTCGGTGGGCAGTTGTAAACTTGTTAGCCATTGGTAGTCACTTAACGGCGCATCAAGCAACGATTGAGTATAGCTACTGATTTGATAACTAGTTGTTTGACTAACAGGCTTACTATTTATAATGGTGTAATTGGGTAATGGCTTAATGGTCACTTGATTATTAGTCAAACTTTTAGGGTCAACCACGGCTAAAGAAAAAAGCCAACGTTGATAACTCGGCTCAACCATGACTTGATAACGGGTTTGCGCTCCGCTTAATGTCGCACGGCTAAGGCTAAGTGAACTTGCCTGCTTCTCAATATTTGCCCAACTATTTTTGCTCTGTTGCCATGTCCGCCCATCAAAAATATCCATAACCATTGCTCGCCAATACAATTGGTTGTATTGCGGGATATCGGTAAAAAACTTCACTCGAAAGGCCAATGCTGAAGATCTGGCTAAATTGGCTATATCTCCCGGTGTAACACTTTCTGCTAAACCTGTTTGGGCAGACTTTGCTGATGGTACTTGCCAAAAAGGCGCAACTCGAGGAAAAACGATAAATAAAACCACAGCAAGCGGAATACTCTTCAACACGGTTATTGCACTTTGAGAAAGATTATTTTTAATGTTCAGTGACGCTGAAAAATAGGCTAACAGCAGGCTTAAATTTAACACCAGTAAGCAAAAGACGAAAAGCGACAAAAATAAGGATTGAGAAAAAATAAGCACCGATGCCAGTATAAAAACACCCAGTAGGACAATTTGATAAAAATCTTTGCGGCTAGTTAACTCTAAACTTTTTAAAGCATAAGCAAAGCAAAGCAAATGTAGCATGCTTAATAAGACCCCTAATTCTCGACCACTTAGTGCTATAGCAATAGAACCAGAGCAAGCCAGCAATAAGATAATCAGCCGCTGTGGTTTTATTGCTGGCTTGATAAGCGTTAAGCCACGCCAGCATAAACAAACAGCAATAATGAACAACATCCAGAGCGTTAATTCACTAACAAGTAAGGCTAAATTAAGACACTGACAAACAAGCAACACCCAGGCATGTTGAGGTAATAAGCTAAATTTTTTACCTGTTACTGTATTATTTATCATCGTGGCGACTTAGGATAAATGGCTAGCGCCATTAAACATTCTTTAAAATGAAATTCACCTTGGCTAGGCTGTATTTTTTCTACTACTAAATCCAAACCAAATACTTGCTCGCTGCGGTGGTATTCACTGACTAGAAAACACAAGTACGCAAGTTGCTTCTCTAGTCCGTGATTGGGCATATCGTTAAGCTTTAACCAACACCTTGTTCCTTGTTGTTGGTGATAATGCTTAGTTAACCGACCTTGACCGCGCGCGAATTGTTTCCATGCAAGACGAGAAAGTGGCTCTCCCGGAAGATAAGCTTTAAGTTCAAAAAAATCATCGACACCCGGTTTACTGCTTTGTGAAAATACATTTTCTTGCTCTGCATCGCCAAAATCACTTTGTCGATAACTTAAAGACATGGCTTGAGGATAAACAATACATTGCTGGTCAAAATCGATTCTTGTCCAGGTGATAAATAAACCTAACGAATATTCACTCGACACTTTCAACCGACCCGGAGTATATACTCCTCGGTTTGGGTAGGAGCAGCAAACATAAACAGTTTGTTCGCCTGGTTCACTTTGAGGGAGATGAAGAACAGCTTGGTCATCAAAGCAAAAGTTAATCGCAAGACGTTTATTAGCTGAAGATATCTTAATAGGAAAGTGTATATTTTGATTTGCATACCCTAGGGCAGTTTTATCTGCAGATATTGCCAAACCCGATAAGTTAAAAAAACTGTGCATCATAGTGGTAATGAACACACTCGCCATTAAGTAACTTAATAACATGATGACATTATTTTGATAGTTGGTTGCTAAAAGGAATAACAACACCACAAAAAAGAGATAAACAACACCAAACCGGCTTGGCATAATAAAAATATTATGATTTGATAATTTATGCTTTTTTGCAGGCGGTATCCGACGCTTTAGCCAACGATTAAATTGCTTATTAGCAAAGCGACTAAGATAATTTTTTATCGGTATTGCCAGTTTTTTCACTGTTGTCTCTATTATTGAGTTAACGCTATTTATAGTTAACGTCATTGATATACATTATGAATTCAGTGGGTTTAAAACATTAACTTGTGCAATAACCTGCGCTGAAATTTTCTCTTGTTGCTCACCAAAGCCAAGCGTGGTCAACTCAAGTCTGTGTTGACATACCGAACTAAAGACGGTTTGAATATCTTCGGGGATGACATAGGTCCTCTCATCGATAAAGGCCCATGCTTTCGCTGCAGCCACCAGTGCTTGTCCAGCTCTTGGTGATAAAGGTCTACCAGCAAACCCTTGTTGACGACTGACATGATTTAAGGCGATAACATAGTCAATAATATTATCTGATACCGTCACTTGTGATACAGCAGCTTGCATGGCGATAAGTTTGTCGGTATCAACACAAGGTAATAGCTTTTTATAGCTCGCGTGGCTACTTTCACTCTGTAAAATTTGTTTTTCTGCCGCTATATCAGGAAATCCCAGAGATATACGCATCATAAATCGATCGAGTTGTGACTCAGGTAAAGGGTATGTGCCCGCATGTATTAAAGGATTTTGTGTGGCGATAACAAAAAAGGGTTGTGGCAGTGGGTAGGTTGTCCCATCAATACTAACCTGATGCTCTTCCATTGCTTCAAGTAAAGCGCTTTGTGTTTTAGGACTTGCTCTGTTGATTTCGTCACTTAACACCACCTGATTAAAAATTGGTCCTCGATGGAGCTCAAACTTTTTAGTGTCAGGATTAAATATTGAGATACCAATAACATCCGCCGGTAACAAGTCACTGGTAAACTGCGTTCGTTGATAACTAAGTCCAAGCGTTTGTGCTAACACCTGCGCTAACGTGGTTTTCCCCATGCCTGGTAAATCTTCTATCAAAAGATGACCTTTTGCTAATAGACACGCCAGAGCTAGACGTATTTCGTTAGGCTTACCTAAAACAACCGAGCCGACCTGAGCTAAAATTGCCGTAACTAAAACTTGCATAAAGTGATCACCACGCCATTTAAAAGAGTTGTTGTCATTAAATATACCTGCCGATAAAGTAACAGAACTGCCAAAATAATATCAACAATTACTTAAGATAAACACCCGCAATTAATACCAAAGGGCGATCATTTTACCTAGCCTTGATACGAAGATGAGCTCAAGTAATTAAAATGTACACTGGCACTTAATGGTTAGACTTTATTTTATTTAATTAAATAACCCGTGCAGATAGCTAAAATTGACTCTTTAATGCGTTAAACTTTATTCATCTGAGTTTATATTTTCCTTTTGCCCATCGCCCCGCCCTGCTAGAATAACCGACAATTATATACTTGATATTTTACGGAACCTTTAGTCAATGCGTACTACTCAATACCTACTTTCTACCTTGAAAGAAACGCCAGCCAGCGCCGAAGTGATCAGTCACCAATTAATGTTACGTGCCGGACTTGTTCGAAATGTTGCTTCTGGTTTATATACTTGGTTACCCACAGGTCTCAAAGTATTAAGAAAAGTTGAAAATATTGTTCGTGAAGAAATGGAACGAGCAGGCGCTATTGAAGTATTAATGCCTATGGTTCAACCTGCTGATTTATGGGAAGAGTCTGGACGTTTAAATGATTATGGCCCTGAGCTACTGCGCATAAATGACCGTCATGACCGCGCCTTCGTTTTAGGTCCAACGCACGAAGAAGTCATTACAAAATTAGTCGCTAATGAAATAAATAGTTATAAACAATTACCGCTGAATATATTTCAAATTCAAACAAAATTTCGCGATGAAATACGCCCTCGATTTGGTGTGATGCGTGGTCGTGAATTTTTAATGAAAGACGCCTACTCTTTCCATTTAGGCGAAGAATGTTTAAAGAAAACTTACCAAATTATGTTTGACGCCTATTGCCGTATTTTCGACCGTTTAGGTTTGGATTACCGCCCAGTCATTGCTGACACAGGTTCTATTGGTGGTGAAGCTTCACATGAATTTCATGTTTTAGCTGATTCTGGCGAAGACGATATTGCCTTTAGTGACGGTAGCGATTTTGCAGCAAACGTTGAGAAAGCTGAAGCTATTGCGCCGCTAGGCGAACGAGCAGAGCCAACTCAGGAATTGACTAAGGTAGAATTAAAGCTTGAACGTTTAATCAAAACCTCAAACATAGATTTAAAAACTACGGTTAAAACACTATTAGTGCTTGGCTCTAGTGCTAAAGGTGAGCCAGAAAAATTCATTGCTCTAGTGCTTCGTGGCGATCATCAACTAAATGAAGTTAAAGTTGAAAATTTATCTGTTATCGCTTCACCTTTAACATTTGCAACTGATGAACAAATATCTGCAATTGCTAACTGCCATATCACCTCATTAGGCCCTAGAGGCTTACCTGTTGACGTTATTGTAGACCGCAGTGCTGCTCATCTAAGCGACTTTGTCTGTGGTGCCAACGTAAACGGTCAATCTTATACTGGGGTTAACTGGAAACGTGATTGTGATGAAATCAACATTCAAGATATCCGTAACATCGTCGAAGGCGATCCTAGCCCTTGTGGTCTTGGTAATATTGTCATTAAGCGCGGTATTGAAGTGGGCCATATTTTCCAGTTAGGCGAAAAATACGCACAAGCAATGAATTGTGGCGTATTAACAGAAAATGGTAAAAATCAAACGTTAACTATGGGCTGTTATGGCATAGGCGTTTCACGTATTGTTGCTGCGGCTATTGAACAAAATCATGATGAAAATGGCATAAAATGGCCAGCAGCTATTGCACCATTTCAAGTAGCGATTGTTCCAATGAATATGGCAAAGTCTGCTCGTGTTAAAGAAACCGCAGAAGCTTTATACACACAATTACAGCAAGCTGGCATTGAAGTTATCTTCGATGACCGTAAAGAACGTCCGGGTGTGATGTTTGCCGACCATGAATTAATTGGTACGCCAATATTATTAATTGTTGGTGAACGTAATCTTGATGAACAGAACGTTGAAGTGAAAAACCGTATTAGTGGTGAAAAATCGTTAATGGCAATCAGTGATGTCATGTCTTTATTTAGCTAAACATCACATTGATTAACGGTGAGATGCAAGGATTCAGTAATAATGACTTGATAGTTGATGGTATTTGAGAAAAACCATCTTCGGCTCTGGCATCCAGGCAGTTGTGAATATAACCCCTCATATTGAACATAAAAACGCGACCTTAAGGTCGCGTTTTTTATTGCTGGCTAGCGCTTTAGTTAGTCTTGATAAACAGGAATTTTACGTAAACGCTCATCAATGCTTTGCAGCATGCTACGATAAACTAACGAATCAATATCACGATAATATTGTTCGAATTTTTGTTGGGATATACCTTCGGGTAAACCCGTCAATTCAGGTAAAATCAAGCTTTCATTAATGATATCAGCCAAGTGTTCTTGCACTTTTAAGGCGCTTTCATCCGAGGTTGTCGCCAGCATTGCCAGGCGAGTTCCAGCCCGATCGGCCATCAAGTCGGCAAAACTAAAACCACTACCACCACTGTTTGAGTCTAAAAATTCTTTTAGCTCGCCAATGGCATTACTTGCGGTACTGGTGCCAAATAGCTGCAAAGCAACGGAGTAAATAAAATGCTTTTGAATATCCACTCTTTCGCGTAACGTAACCCTTGCTCGGCGTATTGTTCGCTGTTGTATTTGCTCCGCTGACAGCTTAGAAATATCCCCGACTAAGAGCTCAAACTTATCGGTACCAAAATAAAGCACTAAGGCCATTAAAGCCGCTCGATTCTCTTTTGCCGGTGAATCAGTTATTGCGGCTAAATTACGTTGTTTTACTAAACCAAAAGTAAAACCAACATATTGAGCAAACGAAAGCTTAAGCGTTTTTGACTGCTCAATCGTGTCAACAAGGCTTTGATAATAAAACCGTATCACCTCAACATCACCATATAACGCAAGTTGGTCACGTAAAGCAAAAAGACTATTTTTATTGCTTAATGGCTCATTTTTTAAATCATCTGAAAGCACAATATCTACAGAAATTTTCTCTGCACTAATATCAACGCTTTTGATCATGCTTAATAGCGTGCTACCAAATTCTTCTTTTACATATAGGTTAGTAAACCATTCAGCCAATTTAAGCAATCCATTACCCGGGAGCGCAACATTACCAATATAAACAGTGCCCAAATCAAGACCTTCCTTTGAAGAAACAAGCATCATCTCCACATTAAGGTATTTTATAAACTTGGGTAAAGGCAAGGCTATAGAAAAGTTAATTAAAGCACTGTCTTTAAATAAAACCACATCAGAGCTTAGTTGTGGAATGGCACGGTGACCAAAAGCACTGAGTCCATGAAGTTCAGCCTGAGTAGCTTGCAATTTAATCGGTTGCTGATCACTCTTTAAAGACTGAATTAAACGCTGAGCAATACGTTTATTTTCTGTCGCCGAATTAGCATCAATTTGATGTATTCTTTGCAACTGCGGCGTTGACTGTAAAGCCATAAAAATGACAATGATAGCAAAGCAAAACAGTGAAACGAACAAGAGTAAAATTCTTTTTAACCAAAGTTTCAAAAGTAAACCTTCATTGTACACAATATTATTGAGCTATATTCTGATTGCCTTACCGATAAAAGTATAGTGATAAATACTACTAATTTATCTAGTTAGCTGATCAGCAATCACAAATATCCCAATAAATTTTCCGATCGTATAATTTCGCTAAGCGAATATTAAGCGCCTTAAACGTTGTTAAATTCTTATCATGGGGTTTAAAACATTGCCAAATAAATTGGTGACAGTTATTTTCTATCATATGATAATCTCGGTATTGAAAAATTTGTTGCTGAGCACGTTGCGCGGCAAGTTCACTAGCAAAAGGTTTTGCTGTTGAATCACAAGCAATAAAAATATGTTTTCCTGAGCGCTCTTTAGTAAAGCGTTGCACCGAAATAGCTTTAATTAAACCATTACCATCGAGTTCAACAATTGTATTGTCACCAACCCAAATACCGGTGTGATCAAGTATACCGCCAACGCCACAACAAACAATTGCGCCAATTTCTGGTTTCACTTTTTCCGTGGTAGTAAACAAATCGGTTGGATACTGGACAACCGGAGATTCATGTTCATTAAACCGACCGAGACATTGTACATCACGATAATAAAAGCGTTTTCTTTGCTGTTTCTTGCGGTCATCGGCTAACTCTTTTACCGCGAATGCAGATATTGCAGCAGCCCCTAACCATAATAAAGGTAATGGCATTATTGACCTCCGTGCTTAAATTTCACTCAATTAATAACAAGATGACGCTTTTATTTCATTAATGCTATAAGAAACTTGCAAGTAACTGTTTCAAAGCGGTTGATTATTAGTAACAATGAGGGATACATAATCAACCACAATATGAAAAATATTCTATGAGACGCCGCTAATGAAAAACATCAAAAAATCATCAAAATTGAATAATGTTTGTTATGAAATTAGAGGACAGATCGCCGCCGAAGCCCGAAAGTTAGAAGATGAAGGTCATAAAATATTAAAGCTTAATATCGGTAACCCTGCCCCGTTTGGTTTTGCTGCCCCCGATGATATTTTAAAAGATGTTATTCGCAACCTACCGACAGCTCAAGGGTATTGCGAATCTAAAGGTATTTATTCAGCACGTGTTGCCGTGATGCAGTATTTTCAGCAACAAGGTATATTAGATGTTAGCGTTGAAGATATTTTTATCGGTAATGGTGTCAGTGAATTAATTGTGATGGCGATGCAAGCGTTATTAAATAATGACGATGAAGTCTTGATACCCGCACCCGATTACCCCTTGTGGACAGCATCTGTAGCGCTATCGGGTGGCAAAGCTATTCATTATCGCTGTGACGAAGAAAACCAATGGTTTCCTGACCTAGTAGATATGGCGAACAAGATCACCGATAAAACCAAAGCTATTGTGCTAATTAACCCCAATAACCCAACGGGCGCTGTTTACAGTGAAGCGCTGTTAAAGGGCATTATTGAACTAGCACGTAAGCACGACTTAATTATTTTCAGTGACGAAATTTATGACAAAATTTTGTATGACGAAGCTACACATATACCTACCGCGAGTTTGGCACAAGATGTTTTAATTATTACTATGGGCGGTTTATCAAAAAATTACCGTATCGCTGGCTTTCGCGCTGGGTGGATGGTAATTAGTGGTCCTAAATTTCATGCGGAAGATTACTTAGAAGGCTTGAATATTCTTGCTTCAATGCGCTTATGTGCCAACGTGCCTTGTCAACATGCTATTCAAACAGCATTAGGTGGCTATCAAAGTATTAATGAATTGATAAAGGATGATGGCCGTTTAATCAAGCAGCGAAATCTAGCGCATAAAATGATCAACGAAATTGATGGTTTATCTTGTAACCCTGCGATGGGGGCCTTGTATTTGTTTGTTAAAGTTGACCAAGAAAAATTTAACATTCTTGATGATGAGAAAATGATTTTAGATTTACTCAGACAAGAAAAAATTCTTTTGGTTCATGGCGGTGCGTTTAACATTCAGGAGAAAAATTATTTTCGTTTAGTTTTTCTACCCCATGTTGACGAATTAGTGCCGGCAATGGCCAAACTTAAGAATTTTTTCAGTACCTATAGCCAATAACTACTTATATTAAGGAAATAACCATGCAGAGTACTTTTTTAGCTTGGATGTTCAGAATGCCGTTAATCAAACGTTGGGCGCTAATGTTTTGTGTGAAGCCAGAAAACGTTGCCGAGCACTCCCATCAAGTTGCGATTGTCGCTCACTTGCTAGCGGTCATTAAAAATAAGAAATTTGGCGGTAACATCAATGCTGACCGTGTCGCCACTATCGCTTTATATCATGAGGCAAGTGAAACTCGCTATGGCGATATTGTTAGCCCAACTAAATATGCTAATAAAGAAATTGCAAGAGAATTCAAGAAGATAGAGTACCTAGCAGAAAAAGAATGTTTAGCGTCTTTACCTGAAGAGTTTCAGGAACTTTTTTCGGATATTATTGTTCAAGATAACGTTGAAGTCCATTATAAAGCGATAGTAAAAGCGGCGGACATTTTAGTCGCTTATATCAAGGCACTCGATGAGCTCAATCACCACAACCCTGAGTTTTTACACGTTAAAGAGCGATTAGAAATAAAACTAGACGGGTTAAAAAAAGAAATGCCTGAAGTTGAATATTTTATGGATATATTCCTTGAAGCTTGTTCAGCCACGGTCGATAAGATAAGCCAAAATTAAGTTCATGTTAACCTGAAAGTAGAACATTAATAAAAATGTTCTACTCTTTACCTAATTGACAAGAATAACCTCGGTTGCTTATACAGTTTTATAATGGAAATTCACCTGGATTTAACACTCTAATTTGGCAAAACTCATCATAGTTTTCTATAAACACATCAATCATTTTTTCTTCAAACTTTTTGCCGCTTTGTTCAATTAAGAAAGCTTTTATCTCGGTATCAGACCATTTCTCTTTATAACAACTCTCAGAGCCCAAGGTATCAAAAACGTCTGCAATAGCCATAATACGTGCTTCAAGCGGAATTTCTTCACCACTTAAGCCATCGGGGTAACCACTGCCATCCCAATTTTCATGATGGTAATGTGCTAACCTTGCACCTAGCTTTGAAACACTCGTTTTAGATTTTGACAACAATTGAAACCCTGCGTCGGCATGAGTTTTCATAATTTCCCATTCGTTGTTATCAAGCTTGCCCGGTTTATGGAGTAAATTAACGGGAATAACCACCTTGCCAATATCGTGTAGTGGTGCAGCTAAGCGAATAGCATTAACAAAGGCATCACTTAGTTGTAATTTTTTCGCTAACAGTTCACAAATAAGTGCAACTCGATGAACGTGAGCCCCAGTATCTTTACTACGCGTTTCAATGGCTTCTCCAACGATATAGAGCAGTTCTTTCTGAGTTTTCTCTAGCTCATGTTGTTTGGATAAACTATCAAGGATAAGGGCAACATTAGTGGCAAACAACTCGGCTAAACTGGCTTTAAAATGCTCTGCGTCATCTTCGAATTCAATATAAAGTACTGAGACTGAATTGCCTGATGTTTCATAATATCCAACAAATATTTCATCGGTGAAATAATGCTTTTTATTTTCGAACGCTTTCTGGATTAAATGTTTAACATCACTAGAAATATCTGACGCTTCAAGACTATCTGACTCACTCACATACTTACCGGTACAGGCAATAATCAGATTTGAGCTAGTTTCATCATATTCTAATTGGCTTCGGGCAATATAAAGCGCAGAGCTGTCAACATCCATTAAAGTCAATAAGTGTTCTAAAGCAGCAGAGCCAAAAGGCTTGAATTGATTAATTTTCAAAAGATCATGAGTGGCTTTTATTAACTGTTTAAAAGCATCTAAACTACGCTGTATCGTCATTATGTCACGATAAGCGCGAATACTTGCGTAGACAGTTGTAGTCATTTTACCGGCAGTAAAATCAGTTTTTTCTTTATAGTCATTAATATCAAATTCTTTAATCACTTTAGCTTCAGGAGCTGATCCTGCCTGACCCGTTCTTAGAATAAGACGTATTGCTTGGTTTTTTAAGGTATTACGGATCCATTCAACAAGCTCCAAACCTGCATGATCAGTTTCCATAACAACATCAACAAAGGCCATGCAAAAGGTATCATCTTTTAATAATATCTCACGAGCTTCAATAGAAGAATAAGCCGAAACAATTTCCAAGCTTCTGTGTTCAATAGTAGCATCCGCTAAAACCAGTCGAGTGACTTGATGCACAGATTCATCATCATCAATGACAAGTATCCGCCAGACCTTGTGCTTCTTTGGTTTTGACGTTAAGGACTCGCCTGCAGATTCTTCTTTAAAGAGAAAGTTTGACATTATTAATTCGTATTATTGTTATAGTTAACCCTAAGTGTAATAAATATATAGAATATTTCCTGCTATTTATGTAAATAATTGGTAAATATAATAAATAAATCCTTAAAATAATGGGCAATATAATCCAAAACACCTATAGACAAAGCAAAGTGGCTATTCTTCACTGATAAACTTTTACTAATAAAACACAACGAATAGTCATAGATGGCGAGAGAATTTTCCGTGAAGTTTGTTGAGGCTTTTTTGAAAATTTTTGGATTTTTAAAATACTGAAATGGGCAAGTAAGATCGGTCACAGTTTTGTCGTTTAGCCAGTACTTTCGCTCTGACTCATTTGGGCTTGGTCTCAGTATGATTCTCAGTTATATTATGGCTACATTTACGATTATTTAATGAATTTTTATGAATATTCGCTCTAAACTAACGTTGAGCTTTGCTGCTACGGTTATTTTACCAATTATTGCCATTGCAATTGTCAGTATATCAATGACGATTTCTATATCTTCAACAAGCTTTGTGGAACGCACTCAGGATGAATTAAGGCAAGTAGACAACGGCTTTCAGCTGTTCTTCCAACAAATCAAAGCTAACGTAAAATTTTTAGCTCAAAATAAATTGACAACCCAACTTCCTGATAATACTCATACTTATATTGACTCTGATCATATGATGGAGCCAAAAAATGATTCTGTCGAAGAATTAAATTTATATAAGCTATATGAAGATTTTGGTTCATCACACCCTGATTTACTATACGTATACACAGGCACCAAAGAAGGTGGCTTTGTTCAATATCCATTAGAAGTGCTTGGAGGTTATGATCCAAGACAACGTCCTTGGTACAAACAGGCGCTAGCCTCTCCAAACGCTCCAATTATTACTGAAGCATATCAAGATGTCATAGGAAAACCTGTAGTAACTTCTGCATTAGTGGTTAAAAATAAGCAAGGCGACATCATAGGTGTACAAGGTCTAGATGTTACCCTTTCAACATTAACGGATATATTAAGTAATACAAAACTAGGTGAAAGCGGCTATCTCATTCTTATTGATGAGTCAGGAACCGTATTAGCTGATGCCAAAACACCCGAGAATAACTTCAAAAATATTAAAGATCTTTCATCATCATCATTATTTTCCATATTACAAAAAAGTCCAAATCAAGATCATTTTTCTACCGAGCATTTAGGTGAAGATGTTGACGTTGCCAGTTATTATTCAAAAGAACTAAAGTGGCGTTTTGTTGGCGTCATCCATAGCGATGAAATTTTAGCGCCTGCATATAATATGAGTCAGACCATTACCGTGATTGCCTTTATCATGGTTACATTATTTATTGCCATAGGATTTTGGTTAGCCAATCGAATTGTTCAACCTATTAACCGTGTGGCTGAAGGTTTGCGTGATATTGCACAAGGTGATGGAAATTTAACTAAGCGACTAGAGATTATTGGTCAAGATGAAGTCAGTGAATTGGCTCAATGGTTTAATCAATTCTTAGACTCGATTCATCAGCTTGTTGTTGATATTAAAACCTGTGCATCAACATTAAATGTGGTGGCTAATCAATCGGGTATACAAATCGCTGATGTAAAAGCAGTAAGCCATAAACAAGAACAATCAATAGATAATGTGAATAACCTTATCGCAACGATGACAGATATAGCACATCAAACATCAAACGACTGCCAAGAAAGTTCAACGACTATTATGAAAACTGAAGAGTACTCCAAAAAGGGTATTTCGTTAATTTCTGTCACGGTAAGTGAAGTGAGTTCGTTAAATCAATCGTTAAGTGAATCATCTCAATCGATGAAGTCACTTGAACTGGAAAGTGAGAATATTACTAAAATATTAGATGTTATCAGAAGCATTGCCGAACAAACCAATCTGTTAGCACTTAATGCGGCTATTGAAGCGGCAAGAGCTGGTGAGCAAGGGCGAGGCTTTGCTGTGGTCGCAGATGAAGTGAGAACATTAGCGCAACGCTCGCGAGGCGCTACCGAAGAAATTGATGCTGTATTAATGAACTTGCTGGATAAAACACGTGTTGTTTCTCAACAAATGGGCGTGAATGTCGAACAATCGAAACAGGCTATCAATAAAATTGAACAAGCGAACCAATCATTTAACGAAATCAGTACTTTGGTTGGACAAATGAAGGTAAATATCTCGCGTATTACTCAAGCCGCAGATCAACAGTGCAGTTCATCGGACTTGATCAATGACGATATTAGTGGCATTAATCAATCGGCAAAAGGTATTGTTAATACTGCTGATACATTAGCCGATGGATCGAATGACTTACTTGTTTTATCTAAAGATTTAACAAATTTAGTCGGTCGCTTTAAAGTCAATAATTAACACCAATATTAGTATTAAGTAACGAAGCACTATATTTTAACTATTTATACGAACCTGTAACAGATTTTGTTACAGGCTCTAGCCAACTTTTTTGCCCTACTTAAACACCTTATTTTTGCTTAGTAAAGATTATAAGTAATGAGCCCCATAGACCAAAAATACTGGTGAGGGCATTTAATAAATATTCCTTAGTAACCTAACACCTTATTAGTATGCATTTCGATTTAAACTGTCGACATATCGAGCTGATTAATTCACACACAAGACTTTATATAATAGGTTTAGTAAGTGACCAGCAAGCTTCTCTGTTTTGAGTGTGTTTCAT
Organism: Colwellia sp. BRX8-9; assembly: GCF_014077245.1. Lineage (NCBI taxonomy): Bacteria > Pseudomonadati > Pseudomonadota > Gammaproteobacteria > Alteromonadales > Colwelliaceae > Colwellia > Colwellia sp. BRX8-9. Next base: position 4,032 of record NZ_JACGVN010000040.1, on the reverse strand, counting down.
GAATAAAAGTAACAAGCTATGTGTTATTCGATCCCAAAAATGGCACGTTATGTATATACTCTCAGCAGTAGAAACCCATATAAAACAAATGGTTGATAATTTAATTGAGATAAGCGCGTCTAAATTTCTGTATTACATAAACGTACCAAATTTATCATTCAGTTATTAATTTAGTAGTAAAATCGATTCATTAGAAAATATACAAAAATTTTTCTATGTTAATTTCAGTAAATTGCACCAAGAAGACCTTGGCAGTAGAACATCAAAATGGTCGGTAAATTAATTATCTAAGGCTCACTCATACCACTTTGTTGTCCTTAAGTAGAAACAAAAATCAGCCATTTTAGGACTGCTTAGTGCCATATTAGCGGACGGTAGGATGTCTGAGCTATTTACTATTTTCTTTTGCTATTCTTTTTAGGTAGTTCTTTTTCCTTTCATTTAAACAATTGATAAATTGTTGAGATTTATACCCATTTAGTTTCGCTTTTTCAAGCCATGAATGTGCAAGGTTAAATTCATAATCCCCTCTGTTATCACTCCACCGATGAGCATACATTTTACCTAGCCAGTACATTGCTTCAATATCGCCACTTTCAGACACTTTACTTAAAAAATTCTCTGCTTTAGGTGAAAATGTATCAACCATGAAAAGAAATAATCCATAGTATTTAAATGCTATTAAAGACTTATCTGTAATTGATTTTTCAAACCAATATATAGCTAGTTTCTCATTATCATTTTTTTCTTTTTCATCTGTTACATCTAAAGCTTTAATAGAATAAATCCATCCTACAAAAACTTGTGCATTTCTATGGTCTTTCTTAGCTGCCTCTAGAAGCCACTCCAGAGCAACATCACTATTTTTTTCGAGTAAATCCCCAGTTTGATACATAGAGCCAATAGTAAACTGTGCTTCGGTGTGTCCTGCAGCACCAGCTTTAATCATAAATTTGAATGCTTCAGTAAGATATTCATTTAGAGTCGGTTTATTACTGCTGACAAGATGGAATATGTCATATTGGCTATTAATATCACCATCGAAAGCTTTAGTTTTAAGGTTATTGTATGAAGTGAGTAATTCAGAATTACTTGGTGATTTAATATCTTTGGAGGCTGCGCCCATGCTTAATAGTAAAAAGGTGACGTACAATATAGCTTTCATAATTTCCTAATATTCAAACTTCCTAATATTCAAACTTCCGCTTTTCGCTCTAAGAAGGCATTAATTTTTTCAATTCGTTATGTCAACTAACCGCACTTTGTTGTCTTTACAATATTAATGAATAGTACATTTATTTACAGAACTCAAAGAAATAGATTTGAAAAACTTTATTCTTACATATTAATTTTATTGCTCTGTTACTCTTCTGAGAGTTTGCAAATCAAACAAATTACGCTTTAATCCAAGTAATAATATGATCAAAATCCGCAAAAACTAGCTGATACATTTAAATCTAACTAGCCCCTATACAGACACCAGATTGTGATTCCGGTTGTCGAGGGTTCAAGTCCCTTAAGCTCCCATTATTCTGCTTTATTTTTTAGCTTTAATTAACTAATATTTATATTTATTCTAAGGCAGTAAACCAGCGTCCCAGAACTCCTGTTCTGTTGAGCCAACAGTCATGCCTGAAGTAAATACGAAGTTGATAGCGGCCAGTTCAGAGTCGCTAAATCGCGGAATAACGCCTGTTGAACCACCCGCTGAAGCCATAGTCCCTTCAGGAAAGACTTGCTGATTTACATGACAAAGACCAATACCGTGACCAACTTCATGAACATCGAAAATACCTCTATCAACCGGATAGAAAGACGTTCCATTTTTAATAATATAATCTCCTCCCTTCTGAAAATCCATATCTATGCAACCACCTCCTACTTCCGTACCACAGTATTTTTTCATTCCAGCACGATCAACAAAGTTAAAGGTTATTTGATTTTCTTGTGGGTTAGTAAGGTCACTTTTTTCACTTCGTACGACCATAGTCGTGAAGTAACCCGCAACAGCAGTATTAATCTTATCCATTTCTTCAACAACGAATTGATAGTCATCATCAGTCGTTTCTGTAGGAATTATTACCTCAAGTAGGCTGCCCACAGGAAATGATACCCAACGTCCACGCGAGCCAGGACAGCCAGGGGCATTGCCAGGCGCAGAGTATGGACCAGTGCCAAAAAATAGCGCTTTTATATGATTCGACTGACGCTCATGCGAAACATTATTAGTCAAACCTGTTTCGTCAGACGAGCTTCCACCACAGCCGTATAATAAAGCTAATAAGAAGTAGACCATAACCGATGATAATATTGATTTTTTTATATACACGGGTAATACCTTTAAACGTTGTAAGTAGCCGCTACCCTGCCATAGTTGTTAACATTTTCTGTCTTTCCCGATAACAAAGGACAGATTAATTTGATTTTATATTCACGATTATCCCAATAAAGCTAGGTAGTGCATGTTTTTAATCTGCGCTGTTTTTTATACTGACTGGGAGTTAATTGTGTATGCTTTTTAAAAGCATTATAAAAAGACGAACGAGAATTAAAACCTGCTGCGACCGAAACTTCCAAAACATTCATTTTATGTTCGCGATGCAATAAAGATTGTGCATACTCTACACGTAGATAATTAATGAAATCAAAAAATGTTTTATTGGCGCATTGATTAATAGCTTGCGACAAATGATGTTTAGAAAAACCACTTTGCAGTGCAAGTTGCGAGAGTGATAATTCAGAGTCTAAATACAAATTATCTTGATTAATAAAACGAGTAATTTCATCAAATACTTTGGCTGATAACTCTTCTGTTAAAGAAGAGTTTTGGTATTTCTCATCTCTAATCATAAGCTGCTCTTTCGTCTCTGTAATACTTTCTATTTTTTTCTCATCACTAAGATCAATGATATTTTTACTATCATTGATCTTAGTGATTCTGTTTACGGTAAATATTACAGGCTGTTTTAATCCATAAATACTGATCAAGTAAAAACAAATAACCAGACCATATTCGGCTAATCTCCTCAAACCAATAACAATCGACTCCAGTTCCCCACAAGAAATGCCGATTACACTCTCTGAACAAGGTTCTACATAAATCTCGATGGTTTCACTAAATACCCAAAACAAAAACAACAAAAAAATCGTACTGAATAGCCTCATCAACCAGGTTAGACTTATTTTTTCAACATTTGAAAAATCATCAGCTATATCAGTTCTATATTGAATTAATCGCTGATAAACACAGACTATATATAAGGCTAATATGACTAATTTTAATGGAATGAAAATCATATCAAAAATAGTTAAATACCAAAGTCCAAGTAAAGTTGTAGGCGTATCAGTAAACCAAGCAAGTTTAAATTCAGCACTTTGCCAGTAAAACGGCAGTGATATTACTACTGCTAATATAAAAGGCAAAAAGTGTAAAATGTTCACTTTATAAAATGATGGCGAGGCCAATTTGTTCACGTACAGAAACAGTAATGGTCCAAACAAAAAGGCAATAGGAGCATCTAGTTCGATTAAGTGTGGACTAAGGTTAAGAAATCCAGCAACATCTAACACCATAAATGACAGTCTTAAAGCCAAAACAAAAACAAATAGAGCTAGTAGTAAATTGGCATTGTTTTCTTTGTTGTTCTTGGTTAGCAGCGCAAAAGATAAATAAAATCCATGAGCACTACCTAAAAGCAGTAAAATAAATTCAATCATAAAAAGTCAGATAATGTATACAGAATGTTGCATGATATGAATAAATTGGTGAACGCGCAACTAAGCAGAGACTATCTCGCTAATGAAAGAATTAATTGTTTTTCCTATTTTTTTCTCATTAAATGGAATGAATCTTAACATTTCCCATTAAGCCACCCATAATAACTTGTTTGTTTTTTTAACATTTCCCATTAAGCCACCCATAATAACTTGTTTGTTTTTTCAACAATAAACTACACTTAAATTACCCTCTTATAAGTGTGGTGATTGTTATGCCTAAGCCTCGTTCACAACAAATCAGTTTATCTGATACGC
>NZ_JACGVN010000025.1:0-60799 GCF_014077245.1 Colwellia sp. BRX8-9 | reverse complement strand
GTTTTTAGTTTTTAGTTTTTAGTTTTTAGTTTTTAGTTTTTAGAAAGAATAAATGTACGTAAACTGGATCTACTATCGTGCCTGCTTATAAATCCGAATAATTTACTTTCAAGACAAGAAAAAATTGATAAAAAAACAGACAAACCTTTAGTTTGTCTGTTTTTTTAAACATATTATGTAAGACACCAACTAGATCTCTTGTGTATCCCTTAGACAACACATTAGGTTACAGTCACCATACACATCATTGATACTATATTACTTGTCACTGTTAATTGGTTTAACATTTGGCATTCAAATCACTTAATAGTTGATTTTATTCGAGTATTATATATATGAAACACTAAAAATCAATATTCACTCAAATCAACAGTTGGGTCTATTCGTGACAATATATTTTTAAATTTCATGTGTAATACGTCAATACAATCCTCCTCAACTAGTTCAGCTTTCACCCATAATTCAATCGCTTCTTTATTATTTTTAATGTAAGCCTCATTTCCAGTAAAATATGAAACAAGCCGCGTATCATGTTCGTTGATTTTAAAGTAAACCAAGAAAGTATTTGCCAGATTGCTCACAACACGCTTTTGTCTTTTTTCAGCCTCTATTTCTTGGATACGTAACTCAATAGATTTTTGCACCCTACCAACATTCTCTGAACATTGATTCAGCGAAATATGTGTCGCTAACAGATAATGAATAGTCATTCTTTATTCCTCAGATTTGTATGAATAAACAGCAAAAATATGAAACAAGCTGCCCTTTACCGGACAAAATATTTATTCGGTATTACTCATTCAAACATCAAAGATAAAACGCGCCACTTCAAAAACAGATAGAAAAAATCGAGCTATATGCTCGATTTTTGTATTAGTGGATATTTGTTATTAGCTAATGAAATTTCAGCACAAACACTATGCTAATGATAGAAACCCCAATTATAGGTTCAATTAAACTCACAAAGACTATAACGGCTATGTCTTGCATAATCGTTAAATTATATTTAACGATCAAGAAGGCATAGAGCAATAGAGGTAACAATAAAAAAGATATTGTGATGATGATAATACTGATCAGGGAGTGATTAAATTCACAATCTGATAAAACAGCCGTTATTAACAAGAACTCTATAGCCCCTACTGCCATGACCAGGATCCAAACCAATATGATCGCATACTTTATGATAAATGAAATGCTACTTTGTAGTAGACTATTATGCGACAGAGGCACATCTTCTAATGGTGACGCCATGAACATACAAATAAATGATACACCCGCAATAGCGGTAGAAATTAGTGACATGTTAAAGATTCTCTTGCTAAAAATGAGCATTTAATTTAAATGAAAAGAATAAACGCGCAACCTTGGGAACAATACCCATGATGGGGTTAGTGAAAATGTAGCTTTCATGGAGCCTACTAGTAGTTCATTTTACTGAATCAACAACGAATACTAAACTTTCATCTATTAATAAAGTAGGCAACTGAGCGAACAACAAAGTAAAATAAACTTTCCCTGCATAAAACATAAAAAGGAGCAGAAACTCAACAACTTGAATAGCTAATATTATTCAATTTTTTTGTGGGAAACATTTTATATATAACGACTCAGATATAATGTGTATAAAAAACACTCACTTTATCGGCATTTTGACATAGATAGCTATTAACGCCCCAAAATCTCCTCCCTTATCTGCTAACCGACATGTTTTAATCACGCATAATAGCTATATCTTATTAATAACTGAGAAAAAGCATGACTGTATTTACTAATGACGAAGCTTCACTAAATCACTTACTTGACCTGTTTGATATAAACCCAGAAGAGAAAAATATTGGTTTATTCATTCGAAATTTAAATACACTTTTACCTTATTTAAAAAAAATTGATTTTAAGCGCGAGTTTTTTACTCATCAATGTGAGCAACAATTAAGTAAACGTTCTCTAAACGTATGGGGGCCTTTAAAACATGTACTTAAAGTAGCAACAGGTAATCATTTATTTGATTTGTTAGTACATATAAATGACAACAACATGACAGACGAAGTTTGTTCTTTATCTGCTCTATTTGTATATTCACAACTTAACAAGCTCCTACTAACAGGCCATACAGCTTCACCGTTAGTTAAAACGAACAGAGGCAGACTGCGTATTTTTATTCAAAAAGTGAGTAAAGGTGGGATATCTATTATTCAGACTATTGATGCTAATAAAAGCACAGTTAACGCTGAAACGTTATTAGCTGATGTTATTGCAAACGACAGCATTGAAGAGCACCGCAAAACTGCCATTTTATTGAACAATATTCACCAAGCAGTATTAGGAAATAATGAATTTGCAGTCATGAATAAGACAAAAAATGAAGAAAATAAAAGTAAATCAACGCATAAACACTGCAAAAAAAAGGGTAAAAATAAAAAAAGAAGAACATGCGCTATCGATGATGTCAGTAATATCTTGAACATTTCAAAGACTGTATACACGCAAAAACCAGCATTAGATGCTGAGTCAACAATTGTTCATGAAGTTTTTGAGACAACAGAAACAACGCTAGTTGATAAAGAAGTAGCAAAGCAATTCACACAAACTAAAAGTGCTGTAGAAAATAATTACATTCAAGACCACGCAAGGGTTTTAAAAGATAAAGAAGCGAGGAAGTTTTATAACGAATTACTTCTTCAATTTAATAACGTTGAAAGCGTTGAACAAAAAAAAGCCGTGTTAGGTATGTTATTTGTACTTTTACTGGGTGTAGATGACACTTGGTTGTCAGACATAATATTAGTTTGTGACATCAAAAGCGGTAATCTAAAATCTGGTTCTATTATTGTTTCTACAAAGGGTTACATACAATTTGAACAAATCGAATTACCTAATGCTTACTCACCTATAAAAAAGGACCTCCCTTATTTACAAAGTGACAATCGACAGATTTTAATCTTGCCTTTACCTATCTCTTTAATCCCCCTTTTAATTGAAGTAAAAAGCTTAATGAGCTCATCTAACTTTACTGTAGATGAAAGCGTTTATGCTAAAGAATTCAATCAAATGCGTACAAAGTTAAACAGACGATTCACTAACGACAAATTAAGAGAATTTACTTTTAATCTGTATTATCGTGAATCAGATGAAGATGAGGTATATGCGACTCTATTAAAACCCAGTAGCCCTTACTTAATTCCCGCTTCGTGTTATTACGCATCAGTTAACTTAAATCTTACAGAAGAGATTCATGTAAGTGCATTTACTCGTGTTTTTGGAGAGTGTACAAAGAAAATCAATACAAATAATACCGTTTTTCTTGGCTCAAAACTTTGCATCAATAAAGAAAAAATTAATGAATGGCTACCTGAATTGAAATGCACTGTAAAATGGTCAATTAAAGGTAATCGAACAATTGATGAGCTGATTGTAGCGCACAATAATTACGTACTATATGTGACAACAGTACTACTCATAACAACGTGTCATCGACCCGTCAATGATGTTTTTGATAATAGAAATCATATATTTATTGATGATGGTTTTGCACTTATTGGCGATAAAGCTTCAGGGAATAACCATGATTTACGACTCGTGACATTATGTAGGACAGCAAAGCTACAAATCAAATACTACCTCACTCATTTGAAAAACATCTCAAATAGAATAAGCGTATTTGATTTAGAGACTGCGGGAAAACTAAAAGCACTCATCGAGCCGTCACAACAGCAATCGTTACCATTTTTATTGCTTTTAGAAAGAGATAGAAAAGGTAGGCTTAAAATTAAAGGAGTCAATAAAAGTTCAATTGATGGCTTTTGGTCAGAAATGAAGTTACCGACTAATTTCTACCGCCATATGATGTGTAGTGCCTTAAAAGAAAACGGTGTAAAAAGAGAACTGATTAATTTTTTCATGGGCCACTTTCTAATGGGGCAAAATGCGCTTAGTCCTTCATCCCCTATCAAACCTCAAGCGTTAATTGGAAAACTATCGACTGAAATAGAAAAAATAGTGGAATCTCTCAATCTACAAGCGATAAAGGGTATTTCTGATGGAAATATTCAATATGATATACCATTGGTTTTTCCTGAAAAATCACTATTTGGCATTGATAAACGGCTCGAAATAAGAGTGTCGAATGTTCGAGACGCAAATGAATTTGTGTCAGCTTACTTAAAAGATAAACTTCCGCAGTTTTTCACTGAGACGAAAGAGTCTCTAACTGAATCAACACTCGATGAAATTAGAGACTCTTTAATGCTTGAGAATAAGAGCAAAAAAAGAAATAAAATCTTAATTATCCATGCGTTAAACAAAGCTATTAAGAAAAGAGCTCGTCTAGCGAATCGCAAGCCTGAAAGGCTATATTATGTCACTACTGGCTTTGAAAAGTCAGCATTAACTGACGACTTTGCAATCAAAGCGCAGCAATATATTGTGTTTAAAAACATAATATCACGCGAAGTGATAGATAAAGTTGCACACCCAGAAATAAATCAAAAAAAATGTGTCTATAAATTGATTTTAGTGTACTTACATTGTTTATCTCAAAACTTACCCTATCCACTTTCAATTACGGACTTTTATCATTTAATTAAACAAGAAAAAACAAGTATCAACAACGCACTATCTTTTGAATATTCTTATAAAGAGTATGGGTTTATCCGGTTTTTTCCTGATAGTTTGTCATTGCTGTTAATTAGAAAACTTAAAACTCAGCTATCTAATGTAGCTCCTTACAAAAATACAATAGACACTGCGCTTAGCAAAATAATGAAGGGGCTTCATAAAAAAAATAGGCTCATTCCTAAATCATTCACGCAACTTCAAAAAGTAGTAAAAAGTGGCTGGATCTTTAAAGAAAGCCCAGCCTTTCATGCTTATCGCGAACTGAAAGTGTTTCATGCGCTACAGCCAGAAATAAGACATGTAGAGTTTAAAAATTGGAGGATAAATAATGAATAAAGATATAAATGTTGGGCATGATGTCGATGCTTTTGTCCGCAAGATAAACACAAAAAAACTTCAAGCAAAAGGTCGAATATACGAAAAATCGATATTTAAAGAACGTTTGCTCGCTTTTGAATATGATGAAAACGCACTAATTGCAGAATTTGCAAGATTTGGGGGGTTTATGTTGGAGAATGGTACGCGTAAAAAAGAAAATCCCGCAATATCAACGATGTTTACATACATCTCGCTCATTAAAGCAATATCGCTGCTTTTAGAAAATCGAACTTTAGCGTCACTGAATGAGTTCGAGCTTTGCTCTTTATTCGAGCAAGTGCTGGAAATCAAAGGAGACAATAAAAAGACAATATCAGAGTTACTGAATTTATTCACGTTTCTCAATGAAACTTTCGGTAAATCATTGGGGATGCTTGAGTTGGTCATCTCATCAACTGAAAATGTTGATAAAAATTTGATTTGGGACTGGGAAGTTGAGTTAATTCTACAATCAAATGAGCTATCAGCACTCGATAAATTGTTTGTTCAAACAGTGTACGAGGCTGGTAGCCGGATAACCGAGGCTTATCAGTTAATCGGGGAAGATATTGATACTGTTGGTGAGCTGTTGCATTTTAGAACAAACAGATTGGGAGCAATGAAAAATCGGTACAGTACGAGGTACATACCCTTTTCTGACTTAACTGATAGTCTTGTTGTAAGTTTATTATCAAATACACAAAAAATGAAAGAAGCTATTTTTGATTTTGATGAATTAAAAAAAGAACAAATAAGCTTTAATAATTTTTGTATGAATATTAATGCGACTATAAAAAAAGAGCTTAGTCGAAATGTCAGTCTAAAACATTTACGTCACTCTCGAGCCAGAATTAAATTTATTGATAATAAAGATAATTTTTCATTAAGAAACTTTTTTCAGGCTGCGGGAAGAATGGGACATAATAATTTACAAACAAGTCAAAAGCATTATATACACTCAGCTTTTGAAGAAAATTCATTAATTGAAGTAAATGATGACGATGCTGCTTCTTTGATGAATATAACAAGTGCTAATTTACGTACATTACGTAGTCGATTCAGAATTGCAAATGAGAATAACACGATGAATAACAAAACATTAAATGCTTTGTTATTCATTAAACATGCTAAGAAAAAAACAAGTAGCTGTTATGTTAATAAAGTTGGATGAATTGTTGTTTCGTTCACCAAGAAAGGTCATGTTTTGAAATAAAAGCATGACCATAGTACCACCTTACTTCCCTTCCTCCTTTCCAATGGCAGATTGTGATAAAAAGCGCTCAAACCTTTCTCCATCATTTTGCGTGTTATTGGCAATGAACTGGCTGTAAGTACTGAACAGCAGAGCGGTGCTTTTATGTCCTAATTGCTTGGCTATCCACTCGGGAGACTCACCTGATGCAAGCCAAAAGGAGGCGGTAGTATGCCGTGTTTGATACATCTTCCTGGGCTTTAAGTTTAATAACCTCAGCATAGGGTGCCAAACGCGTGCGCAAATATTATTGTTATTTATGTGGTTACCTTCTGATGTACAAAAAACAAAGTCGCTCTCATTAGTAAATTTTGAAATTTTCTTATGAACGAAAAGGCAATCGACAACCCGCTTATTTAATTCTACCTTTCTGTACGAACCGACTGTTTTCGTGTTAATGAGCTCTCCATTAACCAATGCCGCTCGTACCATGATATAAGACTGATTTAAGTAAATGTCTTCCCATTTCAAAGCCGTAACTTCTGATGACCTTAATCCAGTAAAAAAACGTGCCGTGAAATAACAATGGTAATCATCTCTTACTAATTCTAAAAACTGTTGAACTTCTGATAGAGATAGTGGTGTAACTTCAATGACATTTTTCTTCAATGACTTGATTGACGATGACACATTATCTATCGAAAAACGCTCTGAAGCTTCAGATAGCATGGCCTGCAGTTTCATCATGATACGATTAACATGATCTGAGCTAAGTTTTTGACCATCTCCCTTTTTTACGGCGACTAATTCATTCCTTAAGCCTAAAACATCTGACTTTGTTAACGCCCTTAAATTTATTCCCCCGAGGCTTGGGAGTATGTACTTATTAAACATACCATTTAACTTGTACAAATAAGTGTAACGCCAACCTCCAGAATTCTCTTCAAGCCAAACCGCAGTAAACTCTGCAACCGTAGGTAAAATGTTGTTATCTTTTTTTACCTTTAAATCTTTCAACTCACTAAACAATGCAACTTTTTTTGAGTTTGGGAAGTACTTTTCATAAGAAAACGTCCCGACAATTATCTCAGCATTAATATGGCTTAAAACTTCGTTCGCTATTTTTCTATTAGCGGGAGTATTCACTAACTTGCTTGTTTCACGGCAGCGAACACCTTGATAAGTGAAATCAAAAACAAGTTTACCGCTTCTTTCTCTAATACTACTCATAGTCAGTCCCCTATCAAATCATTTGAATTAATGTGTCAATGGAATTTTCTAAAAGCATTCGTTTTTCAACTTGCTCCCATATGTAAAGTATCTTTCGACCACCAAAAGGTCTGATATAGTGAACCCCTTCAATTAAAATTGAGTCCTTCAGCTGTGAGCTGATTGTTCTTTTCTGATATTTGATTTTTTTGGACAGTTCTTCGGTCGTTAAATAGGTATTCATTTTTCACCTCATTTATAAGTTAATACTACATACCACTATATTTTTGTGGCTGAGATCACAATAAAACGAAAGCGAAAACGCGCTACTTATTCAACAGTTAATAAATGCTAAAACTGAATTTTTAGAGTAATGACGATGACCAACAATAAATATTCGTTGGTCTGACATAATAAAGTAGAAGCACAATACGAGCTGGAAGAATTACTTCAGGTGAAATGTCATGACATTAGAATGTAATGTTATTAATGCCTAAATTAAACAAATCGATTATAGCTCGATAATATTCTACGTTTACAATGGTAATCGCCGTGAATCTACTTAATGCTATCTTTGAGGCATAATTTTAAGGTTCAATACTTTAGAGCTAGAAAGATTATAAAACGTATAAGTAATGTTAAATAAATACCTTAATATTTGTTTAACATTGATTCATGCTTTCTATAATTTAACTTCTATTATCTGACATTAACCAGACCAAATTGTTTATATTTAGAGAAAAAGTGCTGATATTTATAAAACAAATGAATGTTTTTTATTTATTTTTAGAATTAATCTTTCAAATCCAATCATCCTTATACTTGTACCCTGAGATTAAAGAGATTTTAATACTCACAGTATCCTACTCGGAGATTAAAGAAATTTAAATACTCCACAGTATCGCAACCTGAGATTAACGCCTTTAATCTCAGATCACGACACTGAACAACCTGTAAAATCATATATACATCAGTGACTTGCCAGTAACCGCTTTCTTGACTTAAATATTTTATATAGCTAGAATTTGCTGGATGAATATTTTTAGTATCGAATTAATTTAATAGGAGTTTTACTTATGTATATAAATCGAGAAGGTAATTTAAATTTAGAAATTACATCAGGTGCAATCTGCACATTAGTGCCGGCGCTTGTTATTGATATCGATCTTTTATTTTCAACGATAGAAGATAATGATGATTTTTGGAATTTTACTGCTACCAGGTGGTGCGGTTCTGATTATCATCTTGTTAAAAAGTTGGCAAGTGCGTACGTAAATAAAGTATGCAATAAAACTAAACAAAGCGAATATGAAGAAGAGAAATTCAGTGACAGCGTAAACTTCGCTATTGCAGAAGCAGCGAATGATTAGTTAGTTGATTTAAATGATCATAGCGCTGAGTCAGTACTAACAAAAAACACTGCTATTGATGCAGCAAATGATAGATTGTTCGATATTAAAAAGTTTAGCTTTTTGACAAGCATGTGAGTTGTTTTTATAGACAAATTACAAGTTTCTCATTAAAACTTTGTTTAAGGAAACAGTAATGATAAATATATCAATTCGAAGCTTTACATCGGTTGAATTTAAGAAAAAATTCTTCAAGTTGAAAAGCTATGTTGGAGTGTGTGAGTCCGGCTATAAGCTAAAACAGCTAAGTTGTTCATTAAGATACCTAATAGATAATGTAAGATTATTTACTATTGAGGGTGGTTATGTTTAAAACAATATTTATTTGGCTTTTATGTTGGTCGTTATTAGCTTTTTCTTTTTATTCCCAAAGAAATGACATGGCCCTTTTGGTATTACTTTGCGTCGGGTATATTCCACTTATTGTACTTTTGCTTACATATAATTTTCAGCTACCAGACTGCGTCAAAGAAAGCATACACCAACATGGTGAAAAGGCTTTATGGAAAAATTTCAAGCTACATATCTTATCTATTTTAGTGATGACAATTTTACTTATTGCTACACTTCACTTACCTCAAGAGAGCCAAAGTGATCGAGCTTTAAAAATTCTTCTGATATTTGCAATAACCATGTTTATTGCTGCCACTGCATTAGTGTCATTTGTCGATGTATTTATTTCAAATAAAGATTCAAAAAATAAAAAGTGACAAAGATTTTCTGCGAATCAAACTCGACAACTTACAGCAAAAAAGTCGTTCTCTATAAGTTGGGCTTAGTGTAATTAGACGATCTAAATATACAATAAAGTTTGAAACTTTATAAAACCCCATGCTCTGTGATGAACTAAACAGTGACAATAAAGATTGAAAATTTTTAGTTTGGTGGCTGTAATAGCAGTGGTTTGGAAATTAGAGAAAGATAGGCCGCTTTGATACGATATACATTCCAGTATATGTTTTAAATCTATATTGTAGGCCAGTTTTAATGAGCCACTACAGATGGATACATTTGTGGGTAGCTATTTTACATTAATAGAACGTCCGCTGATCAATGCAGTCATATTCAGTGATTTCTATCAGTTCTGCTTTAGGTTAAATAGTTAGAGTTCAGAGCGAATATGAACTATACAGAGCTTAAAACTGCCTCATAAGCGAGCATAAAATTTCAGTTAACATCGCCTTTAATATTAACATGATTTTACAAAAGCTTAATGTCAGCTTATGGCTCAGGCTGTTTGAAAACTCACCGCGTAAAATCATGATGCAAAGCTACGTAAATTATCAATTAGTTTGATACCAAAATTACTACAAAATTAGTCTACAACGCCTTTTTTTCGTTGATATTATCGAATTACACCAATTCAAAATAGTTTTCACACAGCCTGGTTTAGCTAAAGAAGTCTATAATAATCACTAGCCCAATGTTAACAAAGGTACGATAGCTGACGTTTCACACTTTCGTTTATATGACTTCTTGGTGAGCAAACCGAAAGTGATATTTTGAAATCAAAAGTGTTTATCGAAGTCAACTGAGCACCAGTTAGTTGACCTAAAACACTCGACAGCAGAATTCAAATCATTAGATAAGCGGATGCTCCAAAAATAGACTTTAAACTCATTTCATCATCAACAAAGTAAAATACAGTTATAAAACGGGAACAATATCTACGACTGCTGCATAATCGAATACCTGCCGGTGGGATTTCATCTCAGAAAGCTAACTTTTAGAATAAACCAAGCGGTTAGAAGATACAAACGTCTCGGATCAATAAGTATTGTTGTCTATACTTTAGAGTTTTACTTCGGTAGCCAGCGTTTTAATGCTTCTTGCACCTTATTAGGGTTTACTGGCTTGGAGATAAAATCATCCATTCCAACAGCTAAACACTTCTCTCGATCGCCTTCCATTGAATTTGCTGTCATGGCGATTATCGGTATATCTCGATTAAGAACCTTCGATTCTGAATACCGAATTTTTTGAGTAGCTTCATAACCATCCATTACTGGCATTTGACAATCCATGAAGACTAAATCAAAAGGTAGATTCTCTAAAGAATTTAACGCTTCTTCTCCATTGACAGCAAAATCGACTTGGACACCAAATTTTTTCAATAAACCTTGAGCTAATCTTTGATTAACCGCATTGTCCTCGACTACCAGAACTCTTGCGGTAAACTGTGGAAGTTCATGAGAGCTATAGGCCGTGACCAAGGGTTGTTCTGGTGTGTTAGCTCCTATTATTGTCATTAAAGTATTGTAGAGAATAGTATGAACGATAGGTTTATTCAGATATCCATTAAAGCCAGCGGCCTTTAATTTATCAGCGTCTCCTCGTTTCCCTTGTGATGTTAGCATCACTAAACGAGTCTCCTTAAAAAGTCGACTATCATTTTTGATCTTAGTACCGAGCTCAAAGCCATCCATTTGAGGCATTTGCATATCTAAAATAGCGATATGGTAAGGTGTCCCTTTTAAACTTTCTTCATTTAATTTTTCTAACGCTTTATGACCACTATCTACCAACGTATGTTCCACTTGCCATTGAGCAAGCAGTTGCCCTAACAAAACCCTATTTGTAAAATTATCATCAACGACAAGTATTTTTTGCCCCTGTAAGTTGTCAAAAGCTTTCTTTGGTCTCAAAGTGTTGGTATTAGCAACATTTAGTGTAAACCAAAACATTGAACCTTTACCTTCAATACTTTTAACACCTATCTCACCGTCCATCATTTCAACTAACTGCTTGCTTATAGATAACCCTAGCCCTGTGCCTCCGTATTCACGAGTAGTAGAGCTGTCGGCTTGACTGAAACGCTCAAAAAGCTTGATTTGTTGTTCATCAGTAAGACCAATACCAGTATCAGTGATTTCAAAGAGGAGTTTTGTACGCTGCTCAGTCTCCTCTTGAACTTTGCAATAGACTGATACCTCTCCTTGCTCGGTAAATTTAATCGCATTACCAACCACGTTATTAAGTATTTGTCGGATGCGTCCAGGATCAGCAATGAACGACTGACTCGGTATAATGTTAGCGGGACAAATCAGTTCTAGAGACTTATCATGAGCTTGAAAAGCAAGACTGCTGCCAACGTCATTCAACAATAACTCTAAATTAAATTCAAGGGTTTCAAGCTCTAACATACCAGCTTCAACTTTGGAAAAATCAAGAATATCATTAATGATACTTAACAGAGAATCAGCACTATATTTTACCGTTTTGGCAAAATTATACTGCTCTTTATTTAACGGAGTATCAAGTAAGAGGTTTGTCATACCTATCACGCCATTCATTGGTGTTCTAATTTCATGGCTCATAGTCGCTAAAAATTGTGTTTTTGCCTCTGTCGCGGCTTCTGCTTGTTCCTTGGCTAAGGCAAGATTATCTATATTTAATTTTTGTTGAGTGATATCTGTGCGGATGGAAGTAAAACCTTTGACTTCTTTGTTGCTATCGAAATTGGGGACTATCGTGGTATCAACCCAATAATAGTCGCCGTTCTTTGATCTATTACGTACTTCATCGCGCCAAACTTTACCTGCTAATACCGTTTGATGCATTTTCTGCCAATAGGACTTAGGCTGGTTATTTGAATTAAGTACGCTGTGTTTTTTACCAATAAGTTCACTTTCTTGATAACCACTGATTTCTACAAATTTATCGTTCACATAGAGGATGTTACCGTCTATATCTGCTATTGATACAAGTGAATGTTGGTCTAAGGCAAATTTTGCGGCTTCGGCTTGGTCTTTGGCTATTAATAATTCTTTGGCTATTAATAGCGCTTTTTCATAGACAGTAGCTTTATCATTAGCCTTAGATAATTCTAATGTTTTTCTGACGACTCTTTGATTTAATAGTTGCAACATTTTTTTATAATCGCGCCATGATAAAAATAGCAATAATGTAATTGTGCAGACTGATAAAATAAAAATAATAATTTGAGTATTTAAATGAAAATCAAGTCTATCAGATGTATTGTTGACCTCTTGTTTGGTACGTCCCGCTAACACTTCATAGAATTGATTAATTGGTTTCATGATATTTAGCTTAGCCATGTGATATTCATCGCTATGTAATAAATTTATCGCCATTTGCTTATTAGGTTTAGCAGAAATAGTAAATTCACCATGCTCATCCTGAAATATGCCATTTATTGCATTAAAGGAAATTTCTTCAATTGCAACAAGCTTATCCGATTTCTCCTGTGATTTTTCTAACAATAATAATTCACTTTTTGTAAAATTTGCTTTTGTCATTAAGTTTAGCAGTGAAACAGGTTCTCCTAATTCAACAGGTGTGGACTCGTTGCTAACGGCCATGAAATCCCAATAAACTCTATCATAATGAACAGGCAATGGGGATTGACCATTTCTAATGGCAAGGACATCATGAAACTGTTTTTTAAATAGCGGGTTACCTGTTGCTGCATAGGCTCTAGCCATACGTGTTAAGTCATCTGAACTTCGACGTAAAAGCGTTGCTAACACATAGGAATCATATCTATTCCCTTCAACCCTTATTAATTCTTGTTGTTCTATATTGATAGATTTAAAAATACTCGCCGAAGCAATGCTTAACCCTAACAGTAAGATTACTAATAATAGATAATATTTTGGGGATTGACCTTTCATTTTGTTACATCCATGATTAACATGTTGACGCTATAGTTTTATGTAGTTTTCATAAAAATTACATTCTGCTTATTTCTTTTTTAGTGGCATATCGACAATAGCGACAATGGCGACAATGGCGACAATGGCAACAATAGCGACAATAGCGACAATAGCAATAATACGCAAGATTGTTTTTAACGATGATTATATAAATGGCAACTCTTGTGGCTTTGTTCCCATCCATACTTAAAGAGGTATTGGCAAAAAGTTCTCATCAAATAACTCATTTTTTATTTATAGGGAACCTCCGCTATCAGGAAGATGCTAGCGTAATGGTAATATTCAACTATCTTCGATGTAGATAAAAACATACATAAATTTTCAAATGCTAAAGTCTTCAGTGTGGCCAGGCTGTGTGAAAACTATTTTGAACTTGCGTAATTTGGAAATATCAACGAAAAAGTCTCTGTAGATTTAAATCTGTAGTAAGTTTGGTGTCAAACTACCTTCGAATTTACTTAGCGTTGTATAAAAATTGTAAGCTGAGAGTTATCACACAGCCTGGGCTATCAGTTGACCTAAAGAATATCCAACATCTAACATCAATAGTGCACAAAGTGACTTAAAATTATAGTGTTAAACCGAATGTTATTCAGTGGTCGCACTACGTGTTATAAGATGTCAGTGTTGGATGATAATGACTGGCAATTCTGATTTGATTGAGTGGAAAATCTGATGTATTTTGAGTTAAAATAAATCTACATCTCCCCCTGGTATGTCAGACTTTTTAGCTATTCCTTGACTTACCATATCTTCAAAAAAAGTAACTTGGTTTTTACCACTCTTTTTACTTTTATATAAAGCCTGGTCTGCATAATCTATAGATGTTACATGAAAGGTACCTTTCTTGAATTCGACGACACCAATGCTAACGGTTACTTTATCTACATTTGGAAATTGATATTCTTCTACATTACGTCTAAAACGCTCTATAATTTGAATGCATCTCATTTGATTTTCTGCGCTCAATAAAATTACGAACTCTTCTCCTCCAAAACGGAACTGCAAATCTTCGTCTCTGAAGTTTGATCGAATAATTTGTGCTAAATGAATTAATATCTCATCACCATAAAGGTGTCCAAACTTATCGTTAACACGTTTAAAATCATCTATATCTATCATCACCAACCAAAACTTGCGTCTCTCTTGAGCTGTGATTTCATTCTGTGTTCTTCTTTCATTTTCTACATTGTCATAATCATGAGGAAGCGCGTTAAAGATACTTGAAATAGCAGAGTCAAATGTTTTTCTGTTAGCAAGTCCTGTTAATTCATCCGTTTGAGATTCATTTAACAGTGTAATAAAATTACTGTATATACTAAGAATACCAGACAGAATATAGGCGTGATCTTTTCCCATTTGTCCTTGTAAATTAATGATTAAGAATTGCTCACTTTTCCGATCATGGTGCAATAAACGTATGATTGAGTAACCTGTTTTAGTTTTTAAAGTGAATGCTTCCAAAGAAGATTCATTCATGTGCTCAAAAGTACGCCTTAAAACACCCCCTATCTCAACAGAGGTTTTATTAACAACACAGTGATTATTCTCAAAAGAAATGTGAGATCTAATATCTCCCTTTTTATTGATGGTAATTATTTTTGTTGATGAACAATTCATCATGTTACTAACGCTTTTTAATAGACTAAAAGCCAATAGCTCTGTATCACGCTGAGAAGTGAAATTAGCTATATGGTCGATAATTGTGTTTGGTTGGTACATTTATATGTTACTTTTAGTTATTATTAATAAAGAGAAAATGGGAGCCATAATTATGACTCTGGTAATGTTTCTATATGCTCTAAAGCCCAGTTATCGAGCCATTCTTCTGGTTCTAAAGGCTTAGAAAAATAGTAACCTTGTATTACATCACATCCATGTTGCTTTAAATAATCCAACTGCGCCTTACATTCAACCCCCTCAGCAACAACCTTTAAGTGTAAAGATTTAGCCATTTGAATAATGGTATTTATTATGGGTACTTCGTCCGTTGAATTTTTTATATCATCAACAAAACACTTATCAATTTTCAACTCTGAAATAGGTAAATGATGTATATAACTCAAACTTGAATACCCGGTACCAAAATCATCAATAGAGAAATGAAAACCCTTATTTTTTAGCAATTGCATTTTACCTATCACCAAATCAAAATCGGCAATAAGTGCACTTTCTGTTATCTCTAACACCATCTCGGAATACGGAATTTTATATTCATCTAGTTTAGTTCGTAATTTATCTACAAAATTAGGTTGGGCTATTTGCTTCGCACTGATATTTACTGAGATAGGTGATGATGATGTTGAAAAAAGTCGTCTTTGCGACAATAAAATACACGCTTTATCAATTACCCACTCCCCTAACTCAATAATAGCGCCATTTTTTTCTGCTAAGGGAATAAATTCTCCGGGTGAAACGAAACCTGCTATAGACGAAAACCATCGAACTAAAACTTCTGAGCCAACAATATCTCCATAGGGAGAATATTGAGGTTGTAGAACAATAGCTAACTCGCTTGTAAATTTGTTATTCTTCATTGCCATAGATAGTTCTGAATGCCTTTTCAATATACTCGCTTCATTACTATCAGCAAATACATAGCAATTACCCCCTTGTTTTTTAGCTTTGAAAACAGCTAATTCAAGTAGTGGTTTAATATCAATATAATTAATGTCTTGGGAGCTTACATTTAAAATACCAACACTTGCTTGTACTTTGATTAATTTATTTTCTACTTCTATTGATTGGTTTATCTCTTTTATAATTTGTTGCGCTAGCTCTGTTTGGAATATGAGCGAAATGTCAAAAAATTTTGCCATAATATAAAAGCTATCGGCACTATTTCTGTAAGTAACTGCAGAGGGTGGTAGGCTTTTCGTTAACCTTGAAGCTATCATGCGAAGAATATCATCACCAATGCCTTCTCCATAGGTTAGGTTTATTTGAGAAAACTTATCAATATTGACCAAGAAGACAGAAACGTCTTCATTTATTAACATCGATTTATCAAAAGACTTTTTTAAATCTCGTTCAAAAGAATGGCGATTTAGAATATTTGTTGTATCATCAAAGTAAGCAAGTTTATGAATCTCCTGCTCCGCTTTTTTGCGTTCTGTGATATCTCGTACAATTCCAATAAAAACTTTAGTTTGTCCATGTAACACTTCAGAAATAGATAATTCCATTGGAAATATAGAACCATCTTTTTTCATAGCAGGTAACTCCCTACCTATACCTATAATTTGAGCATTCCCTGTTTGGAGATAATTCTGCATGTACTTGCCATGGGAGGATGCAAAAGGCTCAGGCATTAATTTGGATATGTTTCTACCAATTAACTCATGCGGAGAATAACCAAAGGTTTTTTCAACAACCCTATTTGCAGATCGAATGAGCCCTTTATCTGAAATAGTCAAAATACAGTCATTTAAATTATCAACAATGCTTTTTAAATTCTTACTTGTCGATTTTTCTGATTCGAATAATTGTTTTTGCTGTGTGATATCTTCAAAAGCTCCGTATACATGAGTTGCCCCTTGAAGATCATACCTAATTTTACCAGTTGTTCTGACCCATTTATGGTTACCCTGAGCGTCGATAAACGGAAGCTCCAATTCATAAGGTTCAAAATGAGTAATCGCCCGACTAAACGCTTTTTCTATCACTGTTTGTGCGTTCAAGCCATAATACTTAATGCCTTGTTCGATAGATATCACATCACCAACGGGTAAACCATGGATACGGAAAGTTTCATCTGTCCACTCGATTTCCCCCGTAGTAATACCGTAGCACCAAGCGCCTGTTTTCGTGATTCTTTCTATTTCATTCATCAATTGATTTTTATGTTGTAACTCTATTTCCACACTTTTATTGTTAACAGCTAACAAAGAGCGAATAAATAATTGCGATAAAAATCTAAAAGTAAAAACAATATTATCAGACCATACAGTACTGTTTATGCTATTTCCTAAAAATATAAAACCTTTATTCTCGCCTTTAATATTAAGAGGAATCAATAATACTGACTGTAATTTAAAAGCGGACATAACCATTTGATTCTTATTGCTTAATAATTCATAAGTCGCACCATCTTCAATAATATCGGAGGTGTTTTGTAGTAAACTAAACAATGCTAAATCATTATCTTCAGTAATTAACGGTAATTGTTCAGGATCAACAACTTCATTAAAAAAATAAGCTAAGCAGCTATAAGCTTTTTTCTTATCGTCAAGAATCCAGAGACCTGCTTTATTCACCGAAAATTCAGAAGGGGCAGCATATAACCCCTCAGTTATTAACGCTTTCATATCAACTAATCCTATTCCCACATCATGAGAAAGAGACGTTAATGTATTCAAATAATGAGTCATAATAACTATCCGTTAAAGGCTTGTCCGAGTGAACCAAGAGAATTGGCACGTGTTGTAATTTGCTGCGTTTCTGCCTCAACAGTATTCGCTTGACGCAGGTTATTTTGAGACGCGTCACTAATATTTATAATATTTCGACTGATTTCTTGAGATACCATACTTTGCTCTTCAGAAGCAGTAGAAATTTGAATCGCCAGATCAGAAATGTCAGTAATTGATTGATAAACCAAATCAACCACTTTATGTGCTTGTGTCGCTTGTGCAACACAATCATCAGCAGAGTCTTTACCTTTACTCATCGTAATTGACCAAGAGTGCAATGTAGTTTGTATATCATGGATTGAGGTTTGAATTTGTTTTGTCGAATCATGCGTTCTGGTAGACAATGCTCTTACTTCATCTGCAACAACAGAAAATCCTCTGCCATGCTCCCCTGCTCTCGCAGCTTCAATAGCCGCATTTAAAGCAAGTAAATTAGTTTGATCTGCTATGCTTTGAATTTCCTGCATGATACTACCAATTTTTTCAGCTTCGCTAGCAAGCTCTGATGCTGAAGAAGCTGATTGGGCGACTTCTTGTGCTAAAACGTTAACTTGTTCCATCGTATGTTTCATGGCATGTGTAGCTGTTTCACAATCATCATGGGCTTGAGAAACTTTTTCTGAAGTAAACGTTGTATTTTTAGCGACCTCATCAATCGTAGCAACCATTTCTTCTACCGCTGTTGCAACTTGATGCAACTCTGCAGTTTCTTGTTCAACCCCTTCTTTTGCTAAACGAGCAGCAATTACTAAATTCCCAGCTCCCTTAGTTAACGACTGACTACTATCTAAAATACGGCCTAAAATTGTCTTTATTTTTCCTTCAGCAATTTTTAAATGAAAATCAGCTATCCCCTGAGATTGAGTACCTGAGTAAATAAGTCGAGATACACTATCGTATTCATTCGTGAGCTTTTTAAAGTATTTAGGAACATTAATCAGTTCATTTTTATAAACAATAAAAGGAATAATAGGGAAAAAAGCCATAAAATAAGGAGAGAGCGTTGCACCAAATACAGTGAAAGCATTTGCGGTTATATATATAGTTTTTTTTATTTTTGAATTTTGATACCACTTATTAATTGATTTACCCGCAATTATTTTTTGGTAGGCGGATATTGCATTTTGTTTGATCTTATCATCTAATTTAGTTCTTACTGATTGATATCCAACAAGCTGGCCTTGTTCGAAAATAGGTGTTACAAAAGCATCAACCCAATAATAACGGCCGTCTTTACATCGATTTTTTACAGCGCCTCTCCAAGGTAAGCCAGACTTTAAATTACTCCATAAATCTTTAAAAGCAGCCGATGGCATATCTGGATGCCTAACAATATGATGATTTTCACCTACAAGCTCACCAAGTGTAAAACCAGCAATACGACAAAATGAAGGATTAGCATAGGTGATCACACCTTTAGTATCTGTTGTTGAAACTAGCTCTTCACCTTCTTGAAAATGAACTTCTTTATTAATCAAATTATGGTCTCTTTTATTCACTCCGCACCCTATTAATCAAAAATCATCTTTTTATCTACAACAGCTTAACAAAAAGCCAGAATTACGCACCAGAAGCGATAAAAACAACAAAAACAACAAAAACAACAAAAAAACGAATACTACCAAGCACAAGCTATAAATTCAAGGAAAAGCAAAGTGATTTATGGAGGTAACCGTACCATAGTTGCTATTACGTAATAGTTCACTATTAAAAGTAGAATTTGAATACATCTAACAAATTTTTAATACGTTCAGAACCTGCAAAAATCCTTAACGTTGCGACAACCGCTATTAGTACCTATTGAAGATACAGAATTTCAGTTAATTCGGGACCAATTGGGAGTTGGCGATTCAGTTCTTTCAAAACACGTTAATCAACTAGAGGACCGTTGACCAGGTCACGTAGGTACGTATAAAACAACGAAAAGAAAAATTTAACGGTAGGCAACGTACATGGTTTTATTTAACTGAACTGAACAGGTAGAGGAGCATTTGAATGACACGTATCAGAATTGATGCGGATTGTTAAAGTTTCCGACTTATAAGTATTATAATAACTTGGGAGACCTTTACTTATGGAAAACTACCAATTATTCTTTTCGTGCGACAAAAAGTGTGGATTAACTATTTTAGATAAACACTCATAATACCAGCTTTTAGCCAAACAGTTGACCTTAAGAAACCCCGATAACTAACTTATTCTTTGCAATAAATCAGATCAAAGATAATGTTGTTGGGTCACAATGAAGCTAGCTAATGTTGAGTTATACGAGCTATTGATAAGTAAAATATCAAAGAATTTAAGTGTTATTAAGCCGAATAGAAAGTTTATTAGAAAAGATCGAAGGTTCGTCCCCAACAAATATTCTATGAATTATAAACGTATGTGTTAAATTCTTAAGTTAATGACATTGATGAGTTTGCAACAGCGTTAGACATAATAGTTTTTATATGCAATCCTGACCAAAAATAATATAGTATTCATACCTTTGGTGGTTGAATTCATAAATTTTTTTATTTTTTGTTTAAAAATCAACGCGTTATTTTAGCTAGTGAAAGTCACAATTCAATTAGACAGTGAACAAGTTATAAGAAATGTAAATTTCACGACATTATTCTTAAATGTCGCTTTAATTAATTGTTTGTTGGTATTTAGTTACACACTTGACTTGTTGGTAATGAATTGTGATATAACCTCTTTCATTACAGAATAATCTAAGGGTTTACCAAAGCAACGCTCTGCGCCTAGTTCAGTTATTCTTTTTACATTTTCTTCTGTTAATGCCCCTGTCATTGCAATAACATTAATATGTTGCATTGACGGCGATGTTTTAATTCGCTTACATACTGAAAAACCATTAATACCTGACATCATTAAATCTAAAATCACTAAGTCAGGTTTAAATCTATGTAATAAATCACCTGCATCAAAACCATTGTATGCGAGTTCCAATCTGACTTGTGGAAAGTAGCTCCCTAATAATTCGAATAACAAGTCACCAAACTCTTTATTATCATCAACAATTAAAATAGAAAAGTCATTAACCTGCGTTTTTTTTGGTCTTGCCATTAAAGACAAAACATCATTCTTTTCAAACCGTCTATGACCACCAGGTGTTGAAATAAAAGGCAGTCGACCGTTTTGTGCCCAATGACGAATGGTAGTTGGTGCTACATTCAGAAGTTTTGCAGCTTCTGAAGTTGTTAACAGCGGTTTAGTGACAGTACTCATACTTTATAAATATCGGTATTATTAATTTAAATCAATAATACCGATATTTAAGATAACATTAAAGATTATTATAGCTAATATTCCATAAATGGACATCCACACTTCTGTTTTGTCGTTTTTTTTTGTTTAGCGGCATTAAGCGTCATAGATTTGTCAAATAAATGTTAACGAACTTGTTTTTAGTTGAAACTAAAATATGATTAATAAATTTTGATAATTAACAAAGTAGGAAGTAACTCTTAAAACATAAAGAATTGAATTTAATTGACTAAGTCAAAATGACACTTAATATCAGAATAATTTTTTCGTATAAAATATCGAGTGTTTTTTTATGTGATCTAAAACATAAATAAGCTTTAATTTATGATTATACAAACTTAAACTTTTTTGGTATTTCATGTTCAAACCTTTTTCATAAAAGTCATATTTTTACGCTTGTCGAATTACTCTGTTAGAAATTTAGAAAGCTCTTCAGAGTTGAATGGCTTACGAAGCACTGGATATTCCCAACCATTATTTTCAATTGCCATATAACCGCTCATCGAATAAATCGTGACCTGAGAGAATTTATTTTTTACAATATCTACAGCTTCCGCGCCTGATAAGTCTGGCATTATCATATCGGTAATAAAAATATCAATATCATCAATGATATTAACTTGCCTCTCTAAATCAAGTTTATTGTTCACGCAAATCACTTCAGCGCCCAAACTGTCTAAATACAAGCCAACAAACTCAGCAATACTCACTTCATCATCAAGTACAAGAATACGTTTGCCTTGAAGACTTCCATGACTCCTTCTAACGCTTATTTCTGAAGACAACAAACCGACTTGACATTTAAATGTTAAAATAAAATGTGCTCCGCCTAATTTACTATCACCTTTAACTTGAATATGGCCATTATTTTTATACATAGTATTATAGGCGTTTGCCAAGCCAATTCCATTACCTTTATTCACTGATTTAATACTATAAAAAGGGTCAAAAACCTTAGTTAAGTTTTCATTTGTAATGCCGACACCACTATCTATAACATGAATTTCTAATTTATTTTCATCAACTATATTTGCTGATATTTCTATCTGACCATTAATACCCTTGTTTTGAATTGCATCTTGAGAATTCAATACCAAATTGAGTAATATATTTATAAACTCACCTTGTGGAAAGTGAATATTACAATCGACATTTTTAATAGCATATTTGATTTTTATATTTTTTAATAATAACTGCTCAAACAAATATTTATTTTCTCTAATTTCTTTAACAGGATCAAAATTAACAATTTTCACACTTGGCTTATGGGTAAATGCCAACAACCTTTCGGTAACATTCTTACCTTTATAAATCGCATTTTTCACTCGAGAAATATAACTCGAAATATCCTTCTCTCCCTGAGAATATTTAAGCTCTAGCATTTCAATTGAACCTAATGCTACACCGAGAACATTATTAATATCATGTGATACACTGCCAAAAGTATTGCCTAACATTCCTAAACGGTTACTGATGGCTTGCTGTTGCTCTAAGCGGTATTTTTCAGTAACATTCTCAACAATCCAAATATAAATGCTGGATTCACTTTCATAAGTAACTGACAGATCAAAAACACTCGTGTAGTTGTCATAACTTATATTGAACCTTTTTAATTTATGTTCAGCTTTCGCCAACTTCTTCAGCTGTAAATAGTCGTTGGTAGTGAAGTTTACATAAGAAAATAAATTTTTATTTTCTTCATATCTATAGCGATTGATATCTTGATGAACAAGGTTGTCACTTTCATTAATAAAGAAAACCGGAACTTTTTCCGTATAATTAACCATGGCTAATAGTTTTAATTTTTCATAATTCACCTCCATTTCAGTGATATCCCTAAGCACCACCAAAATAGATTTTAATTGTCCAGAGTCATCCAACTCCACGTCACCAATTGATTCTACTTTTATTTTTACTCCGTCCGTTTTAACGATGACACTTTTGAAATAAAAACCTTCTTTATTATCTATGCTGTTTTGAAATATTGCTGCAACTCTTTCTCTTTCTTTTTCTATATAGAAGTTTACCGTGCCTGCCAATGTAGGTTTATAGGCGTCTTCATCTACTCCATGAATTTGATATACCCCAGGTGACCAAAACACGGTATTTTTGACTAAATCTATTTGCCAACACCCTGAATTCCCTATTTTCTCAGCTAACTCTAAATAGCCATTTTGTTGTTTCAATTGATCTACGATCGCTTTATTTGAACAATCAAACGTGTTTGATTTAACACCACTATTTACAGGTATTGATGATAAACACAAAACTAGAAATTCACCTTCCCTTTTAGTTATTTGCAGTGAAACCTTGAACGTTTCTTTAGTTTTACTTTTTAAAATAGCTTGTGTTACTGAGGGGGTACAAAATTCGGTGATAGGTAAGCGTTTTTCACTTTGCAGAAATTGTTGATTATCAAATAATAATTCAAAGGGTACATCAACCAACTCATTACTTTGATAGCCCAACAGAACAATGGCTTGTTCGTTGACCGCGTTGATTTTTCCATCATTTTTGAGTTTAAAGGCCGGTAACGGAATATCATTAATTGAAAAAGCATTAAGAGTTTTCAAAATAATTCATCCTCATCGTCATAACCATTATCTTCTTCGGTTATAGTCTCGATATTTAACGACTTCAACTTATCAACACTATCAAGGGCTTGATCGAGTAATTGTGTCACTTCTAAAAAATTTATATCGTCTTGAGTATGCCTTTTTAACGCAGTGTGAACGAGGTTAGTTAAGTACTCTTCTTGTTCATAATTCATATCAAGTACATGAAAACTCATCCCCATATTTTGGACTATTTCGTTCATTACTTCCTGTTGATGTAATTTTGATATAGCGAGCATTTTTTTTGTTTTATCAACGGCTTGTTTAATTTGTTCTTGAACACCTACCAATGACATTTTATAGGTGATAAATGCCATTCTTGCCCCAATACATTCTATTACCGATGCTAGGGCATCAATATAGATATCAGTATCAATGCTACCTTCTTCGAGATTAAGGATCAGTAATGATACCAAGTGATGGTTAAATATAGTGCGTGCACCAAAACGAAATAACCGGGGTTTTACCCTTAATAGTCCAATCACATTTATTTCTACAGGCGAGCAAACTCCTTTTTCAGAATGAAAAAACAAAGGACTTTCATTTAGTGGATAAAAAGCAATACAGCTCGATAAGTTCTCATTTTGTAAAAATTTAAAAACTTCATCTCGTATCTGCTCAAAGGAGAAACATTGATTTAACCTCGAGGTCAACTGCATACAGCTCCCATATTTTGAAGCCTGTGCCATTGAAATATTTATCACATTGTCTTTAGAACTTAATTCAGTTTTAAAACCCTTAATTTCATCTTGGTAAGTAATTAATTTTAAAAGTTTATTATGTAATACGTGAAGTGAAATAGGCTTTGCTAAAAAGTCATCTGCACCACATTCTAGACCTCTCAATATAGCATCTTCGGTTGCAAGTCCTGAATATAAAACAAATGATTTAGCTATATTTCCTAACGTTATTTTTGCCTTAATCCAATCAGAGCCCTTTTCTTTACCAATATATTCATCAACAAGGGCAATATCAAAAGTTTGATGTTCATTTAAGAAATGTTCCGCTTCATCTATATTTTTAGCGCAACTTACTTGAAACGTACCATCTAAACTTTCGCTGAGAAGTGATAAAAATTCCGCATCATCATCAATAATTAATACTGTGTGTTTAGTCATTATGAATATTCCTTGTTTCATTTTTTTTAACTCTAATCAAAACCTCAAATAGGTCTTTGTTAGTGCTAAAAACAATCGCTTTAATTTTGTGTTTTTGGCTGATATATAACACGTCTATTTCTTCCTTTGTGTTTAGCTAGATATAAAGCCGAGTCAGCTTGTTTGATGAGTTCTGTGTAATCAACAGCACCAAATTTAGTTGAGCTAATACCTATGCTTGTCGTGACATACTTAGCGACCTGAGAATGCTCATGAAGAATTGACTCATTCAACAATGCATTGATGATTTTTTCAGCTTTAAAGCGCGCACCTTCAATAGGGGTAGCTGGTAAAATAATAAGAAACTCTTCACCACCATAACGAGCGATGCTATCAGCTGGTCGGTGCATGCAGTTAGTGAGAACTTGAGAAAACTTTTGTAAGCATAAGTCTCCTTGAGGATGACCATAGTTATCGTTATATGGTTTGAAGTAATCAATATCTAGTAACATTATTGATAATTCTTCTTTTTTACGTTTATTTGCTCGCCAGTCAATTTCTAAACGTTCTACAAGACCTCTGCGATTTAGCAACTGAGTTAATGGGTCAATATAACTCAGTTTTTCTAGTTGCTTGTTAAGTTCATTTAATTGTCTTTGCATATCAGCAATACGACTCATTGCCCGTATCTTGGCATTTAAGATGGTTTGGTTAACTGGTTTCGTGAGATAATCGTCCCCTCCAGCATCAATTCCTAATGCAAGATAATTATCACTTTCATTCGCACTTAAAAATATAATTGGTAGCCAGTGGTCGAGTTTTTTGCGGATAATTCTGGTTAAGTCAAATCCATTGATTTCTGGCATTTCTATATCCATTAAAATCAAATCAACTTTTTGATATGATAATACAGACAACGCTTCAATATGATTACCCGCGCTTAACGTATTATGCGATCCTTCAGCAAGCATAGCTCTGATGATCCTCCTCATTACTCGGTCATCATCGATAATTAATATGTTCAATTTTACTTCCATAAATATAACGCCTGAACGGTCGAACCGTTATTTTTAAATTCTAACGTTTCACAAAGTTTTTCTACTAATAATAATCCTCTTCCGCTATAAGTTAATGCATCGATATTCGTTACTTTAATCTCTTTAAAAATGCTTAACACATCAAATCCCTGGCCACTATCTTCGATGGTCAACACAACTTTATTAGTAGATACATCATTAAAAAAATCAATTGAGATATTAACAAAACCTGTTTTTAATACTTTTAAGCGTTTTTCGCGTTCGTCAAAATATTGGCAAAACCCTTCAGCAGAAGTCTTCAACACAGAACTTAATCCTAAAACACCATGGTCGAGGGCATTGATAAATAACTCAGTAATTATAGTGAATAAGTTTTGCCATTGCGGTTTAGAACCTTCAATATGATTAATTTGATTCATTATCATGGGAATTGGGTTAACTGCGTTTAAACTTTGAGCTGACAGATGCAGCTGCCAATGCCATGCTGGATTTTTCATGTAAAAATCTTCTACTTGTTCACTGTTTTCTTGGTTATGTGCTCTGATTTGTGCGATTAATTCCTCGTCCCAGCCATTACAAGGAATATCAATAATTGAGATATCATCCTCTTGTGGCGCCTTTTGGCAAAAGCGGGCAACATCCTTCATCACTACTTTAGCAACACTACCTTGGATAACGCCTTTAATTGCAGCTTGCTCAAAACGTTTATAGTCATACATTTCGCCTGTATTGTTTCTAGCCTCGAGAATACCGTCAGAGATCAGAACAATGCGGTCTTGTGTTTCTATCGATAAAGCTGTTAATTTTGCGTCGGGTAATAATTCTGCTAAAACAGCTAATGGTGGATGACTAGAGACTAACTTATGCTTTATGTTTGCCTGTTGATCGAAAATGTAGGCTTCTGGTAAACCAGCATTAAATATATACGCGGTTTTTTCTCGACTAGAGATACTAACAAAGGTTGCCGCTAAAAATAATCCCGTAGGTAATAAAGTTTTAAGCTGGCGATTTACTTGAGCAATAATTTCAAATAATGAAAAACCTTTATTAGACATTGCCCTAAATGTTTCTGATACCGGAATAGCGCCAATTGAAGAGCGTAAACCATGACCAGTAAAGTCACCTA
Organism: Colwellia sp. BRX8-9; assembly: GCF_014077245.1. Taxonomy (NCBI): domain Bacteria; kingdom Pseudomonadati; phylum Pseudomonadota; class Gammaproteobacteria; order Alteromonadales; family Colwelliaceae; genus Colwellia; species Colwellia sp. BRX8-9. The sequence goes on along the minus strand of NZ_JACGVN010000025.1, from coordinate 33,782 downwards.
ACATTACATGTATATCGCCATTGGGGGTTAGAGCGGTTAACTGTATGTCACCACTAAAGATGTTTGCGGGTTGTTTAATGATGCCTATTTTATTTAGGCCAAAATTTCTGGACTCAACAACTTCAGACATGAGCTGTTCGGCAAGTTCTGCATCTTTTACTTGTTCTTGTTGTAGCGCTTTTACTTGCTGATATAAGTCACTGATACGTTGAACAGATTTTATTTTCGCTTTAAAAACTTCTGGAGAGAATGGCCGTACTAATATGCCATCCCCGCCAGCTTCGATGCTTTCAATGAATGCTTGTTCTGTATTCATATTGGTCACAAAAATTAGCGGTTCTAAACTTCCTTTGCTCAAACTTTTGATTTTTTTAGCAGCTTCGTAACCATTCATGACAGGCATATTAATATCCATCAATACTAGGTCGGGTTGATATTTAATATACATATCAACACCGCGAGCGCCGTCATTGGCGGTAAACACTCGATACCCCTCCTCTTTCAATAAAGCGGTAAGGACTCTACATTGTGTAACGGAGTCATCGACGACTAATGCTATTTTAGCGTCTAGCTGAATACCCATAGCCATTAGTAATTATTGAACAATGGTCATTAATCGATGAAATTGCGCTATTTCTAATATTTTACTCACCGCCTTACTAGGCTTGGTAATAGTGAGCGTTCCATCAATATGCTCTGCATAATCTTTTAGTAAAAGTATCATGCCTAATGCCGAACTATCGATATACTCAGTTTTACTTAAATCTACAATAAACTTCGTGCCATTTTGACTATATTGACTATAGGCTTTTCTAAAACATTGATGTTGAGCAAAGTCAAAACGTTCTAAAACCGAAATTGACACTTCTTTATTATCTTTTGATACCTTTGTTTTTACTGTCATAACTTCTGCTCCTAAACTCTAAAATAATTCAACTTCGCCTTCATCCATAGAATTTTGAGTGACACTACGGTGTAAGTTTTGTGACTTTGTCAGTGTAAATATATCAACACACTTTTCTTTAAGAACATGTAATTGACTTACCTTTAATTGATTTGAACTTTCGCTGAATTGTTTTAATTCATTGTTAATTTGTTGAATACTGTCAACATTAGTTTTTATCGAATGTAACGTTTGGTAAGTTAAATCTTCAAATTGTAATGAGCGAATGCCTAATGCTGCAGCATCTGCAATCTTAGGATTAAGGGTAGAAAGTTCCTCAACCTTTGCCGTATTATCTTTATTTGTACTTTCAAAATTTTCCATCATGGCGCGAATTTTATCTTTCGCATGTAGTGTAGGCGTCATATCAGCTGAAGCTATTGTTTCTACAGCGCCTCTTAATTTGCTTATCGTATTCTTGGCAAGATCAATTTCTTTCCGTATATTTTGATTTAATCCTGTTGAATTTATTGAAAGCGACCTTACTTCAGTAGCAACAACCGCAAAACCACGGCCAGCTTCTCCCGCTCTAGCGGCTTCTATAGAAGCATTCAATGCTAATAAATTAGTTTGACTCGCAATACTTTCTACTTGCTCTAACAAACTAAATACGGCTTCAAATTGCTGCTCCATTTCATCGGTAAATGCCATAGTCTTTAGGCTTTGTTTACTGGTATTAATAATCACGTTGACAAAATTATTTAAGGTTTCATTAGAGTAATGAACAAAAGTTGCCAACGTAGTTCCTTTATCATCACCAATACTTTGACTTTGTTCCACCAATGCCGCAATCATCGTTTGTTGTTCTTGGCTAAGTTGTTGTAAATTATTAAAACAATCTGAAATACCTAAAACAGCATCACCGACTAAGGCTGTAGTTCGATTGATTTCATTGTCAATAATGTCTACTTCTTGTTGTAGCAGGCGATGTAAATCTTGAATAACCTCTTCAATTAACTGATGTTGTTTTTCCTCGTCGTCTTCTACTACTTGCTCGGTATTTATCGCCTGCGGTTTACTTTTCACGAGTAATACTGAGAGTAAAGCAAAAGCAATAATAATGCTTAAATAGCTTATTTCTAATATGATTTCATTCACTAATAAAACCATGATCAGAATAAAATTCACCCAAAATAAAAGCTTGTTAACTTTCATAACTTTCCTTTCTTCTAGCGGCTTCATTTAATGAGGAAAAATGTAGAATAGCAGTAGCAACTTCATTTAAGTGCACCTCCTTACAGTGAGCATTTAATGCAAAGGCTTTACCTGGCATCCCCCAAACTAAACTGCTTACTTGGTTTTGAATGAGTGTAATAGCTCCCTTATTTTTCAGATTTAACATTCCTTGCGCCCCGTCTCTGCCCATCCCTGTCAATAAAATAGCCTGCGCATTATCAGCAAAAGGTATTAATGAATCAAAGAGTACATCTACCGATGGTTTATGCCGGCTAACTTCGGCTGAATCTTCTAACGTACAAAATAATCCATCACCTTTTTTTACCACTTTTAGATGCATATCTCCGGGGGCAATATATGCATGACCTTCCTTTATTTTTTGACCATGCCGTGCTTCTTGCACGGTTATTTTACAACAGTCATTAAGTCGGTCAGCAAATCGTCCACTAAAGGTTTTTGGGATATGTTGAGTAATCACTATTGCTGGTGCGTTGGCCGGTAGCGTGATGAGTACACTTTTTATTGCTTCGGTTCCGCCAGTAGATGCGCCTATTGCAACGATATGATTAGCTTGTTTCACCCCATTAAAATTCAATATTGTATCTTGCTTAGTTTGAATTAATGCATTGGAAAGTCGTAATTTTTTTTGATCAACAAGCATTGCTTGTTTAATTTTTGTCACTAAAATTTCTTTAAAGCTATTTCTAGTCGCTAACAATTCTTGAACACTCGGTTTAGCAATAAAATCTACAGCGCCAATTTCTAACGCTTCTAAAGTAATGTCTGCACCTTTTGTGGTTAATGTAGACAACATAACGACGGGCATAGGACGTAAGCGCATTAGGTTTTCTAAAAATGTAATACCATCCATTTTAGGCATTTCAACATCTAGCGTTAAAACGTCAGGTCTTAATGTTTTAATTAGTTCACGAGCAACTATTGGGTCTTCTGCTTCACCTACGACTTCAATTTGGTCATCATCTTTTAGTGCATCTTTAATAATATTCCGTATGACTGTTGAATCATCGATAACTAATACTTTAATTTTTTTCAATGTATGGCTCACCTATAGATCCTACTAAAATAATTCTACATCACCATCCACTTTGAAGTGGTCAATGCTATAACTGTAATCTCTTTCACGTTTAGCTATTGTATCGTTATGTAAATTATCGAGTTTCTTAACAAAAGCTCGACCACTTGCCGGTTCAAAAATAACTTTCCGCGGATACATATTTCCCAAATCGGTGCTTTCAATTTCAATGTTTTCCAGCTGTAAATATTGAATGGCAAATTCAATATTACGTTGTCCGATATCAGACATTTGTTTTAATACTTTGCCGCCACCAAAAATTTTTGCGGCTAAATTTGAGCGTCTACCACCATTCTTTAAGATCGCATTAATTAAATGTTCCATTGCGAAATTGCCATATCGGGTTGCATCGCTTGTAATTCCTCGATGTCCCCAATTAACTTCATGTACTTTTTTATCCGTTAAAGGCAACATAAAGTGGTTCATGCCCCCTATTTTTGCTTGCTTGTCCCAAATACATGCAGCGATACACGAACCTAATGTTGTGGCAATATTCACATTGTCCCGTGTCATATAAAACTCACCGGGTAAGATTTTTGCAACCACTGACTTTTTTTGATTATCCCAATAGTGATTGACGTGAGAAAACTCTGGCAAGCAACGTGATATACATTGCTCAAGCTCTAGCCCAGTATTACGTTCCAATATAATTAACCTTTCTCCTCTAATTCAGGCTTTCTAAAAATAGTACGGCCCTCATTATAAAAATATTGTTGATATTCCCCTAAATTTTCACTATGGCCTAATATCAATATTCCACCGGGTTTGAGTAATTCGTAATAACGAGAAAACAACTCCTGTTGTGTTTTTTTATCAAAATAGATAATGACATTACGGCAAAATATGACATCAAAAGGACCTTTCATAGGCCAGTCATGAAGCAAATTCAATCGTTTAAAAGTAAGTAAGTCTTTTAATTTCCCACTGATTTTTACGTTTTTACTGTTACTTCCTGAACCTTTAACGAAATATTTTTTTTTTATAGCTATGGGTAAATCTTCAATACGATTATTTGCATAAATACCCATTGAACCATGAGCTAGAACATTGCTATCAACATCTGTTGCTAAAACTTTAACATCCCACTCGGTTAATTGGTCTTGCATCGTCTCTAAGAGGGTAATAGCAATACTATAAGGCTCTTCGCCAGTAGAGCTTGCAGAAGACCAAATTCTTATTCGTTTGTTCTGTCCTTTTGATTTTTTTTCTTGTGCAATTATTCTTGGGATTTCATGTTGCTGTAAATATTCAAAATGATGATTTTCTCTGAAAAAACTCGTCAAATTGGTTGTTATCGCATTAATAAAATAGTTTTCTTCTTGTTCTGGTTGTGTCCTCAATAACTCGCAATAATCACTAAAACTGTTTAACTTTCGCTCTCGAGTGATACGCGTGAGCCGGCGATAAACCATTTCACGCTTTCTCTCACCAAGTACAATGCCTGATGCGTCATGCACAAACTGACAAATGAACTTAAAGTCTTTTTCTGATAAACTATTAGTTTCATTTCGTTGTTCTGACATTACACCAAGCCTTCCATGTTGTTATATAAGGGCATTAAAATTACTTCCTAAAACTCTTCCCATTCTTGGTCACTTTCTGTCGCACGACGAGCAGGTCTGCGACTAGCAGTAGGTTTTTGGACTGGTTTACCCACTGGTTTTCTTGCTCTGCGACGAGGTTTTGGCTCTGGCTCTGGCTCTTCTTCATTAACAGTAAAGAAATCAACTTGCTCTAACAGCCCTTGTGCTTGTTCTTCCATCGATTTACTCGATGCTGAAGCTTCTTCAACTAAGGCAGCATTTTGTTGTGTCATTTCATCCATTTGACTAACCGCGGCACTTACTTCACCAATACCTGCTGACTGTTCTTTACCTGCAGCGTCAATATCTGCGATCATTTTACTTACATCGCTAATTGAGTTAACAAGGTCTGTGAACGTTTGGCCGGTTTCATCAACGAGTTTAGTTCCCTGACCAACAGCTTCAACACTGTCATTAATTAAACCCTTTATTTCTTTAGCCGCTCCCGCAGAGCGTTGTGCTAAATTACGAACCTCTGCAGCAACAACAGCAAAACCTCGTCCCTGTTCACCGGCTCTCGCCGCTTCTACCGCGGCATTAAGTGCCAGCAAGTTAGTTTGAAAGGCTATTTCGTCAATAACACTAATGATATCGGCAATTTTTTTACTTGATTTATTAATATCACTCATCGCTTGAATAGCGTTTTTAACAACCTCACCACCACTGCTAGCTTTTTCCATTACCGATGAAGCAAGCATGCTGGCATCAGAAGAGTTTTCAGCATTTTGTTGTACCGTACTGGTGAGCTCTTCCATTGCTGAGGCAGTTTCTTCTAAACTTGACGCTTGTGATTCCGTTCTGTGGCTTAGTTCATCATTACCTGCGGCGATTTCTCGTGCGGCATCAAAGACATTCGTTGATGCATCGCGTATTTCTTCGACCATATTGCTTAGGTTTTCAATCGAGCCGTTCATTGCGTTTGCAAGAGCTAAAAATTCTCCACCATATTTGCCATCCATAGTTTTAGTCAAATCACCCTCAGATAAGGCTTGCGCAATATTAATAGCATCAGTAATAGGCTCTACTATGGTATCCATTAAGTTATTAATATTTTCACCTAAGGATTTCATAAAACCTTGATATTCTTTGGTGTCAATTCGGCGACCAAGATCACCGTCAATAGCGGCGGAAATCAAACTTTCTACTTGTGCTTGGCCATCTTTTTGTTCAGTTAAATCTAACCATTGTACTGCGGTGCCAACATGATTTTTATTTTCATCGAATAAAGCAATGGCAATTAGCTGGAAAGTTAATCCTGCTACCTTAATTTCAGTGTCAAAGGGTAGATTTGCTGGATTCCCTAATAAATTTTGCTGATGTGCAGGATTTTTATGAAATGAATCAAAGTTAGTGCCCACAACACGATCAACATTAAAGGAAGGTAGTACCGTACGAAGCTGTACTTCTCGTCTACGGAGCATCTGTAATACCGAAGGATTACAGTAAACAATTTTACCGGTAGTCTCTGCCATCATTAAGTTAGTTGTCATACCGTTAACTGCAGATGTTAATCGCCCCACTTCAATCGCTTTTGAACGTATTTCAGTAACATCGTTCCATTCCATCGAGTTACCAATGTATTTTCCGCTGACATCATTAATCGCCGTTACATTTAATTCAAAAGTCAAATGTTCAATTTTAATATCAGTTTTCCATGGTAAGTTACTAGGATCATCTAATAATTTACGCTGATGTGCTGGGTTTTTATGAAAGCCATCGATACAGGCGCCAATAACCGCTTCATGTTTCGATGAAAAACCTGGATATTTAATTTGAAACGTCGCTTCATGCTTACTTAATAATGCAAAAGTCGCTGGATTAGCATAAGTAATAAGGAAGTCTCTATCAATCATCATGCTTGGGGTATTTGATTGTTCAACGGCACCTTGTAATTGAACAGCTTTATTTGCCTGTGCTCGTGCATCAGTAACGTCATTCCATTCCATTGAGTTACCAATGTATTTACCGCTGGCATCATTAATCGCCGTAACATTTAATTCAAAAATCAAATGTTCAATGTTAATATCAGTTTTCCAAGGTAAGTTACTAGGATCATCTAATAATTTACGCTGATGTGCTGGGTTTTTATGAAAACCATCAATACATACACCAATAACATTTTCTGGTTCTGAGGAGAACCCTGGATATTTAATTTGAAACGTCGCTTCGTGCTTTTTTAATAATGTAAAGGTCGCTGGATTGGCATAAGTAATATTCAAATCTCTATCAATCATCATCGATGGTGTATTTGATTGTTCAACAGCGCCTTGTAGTTGAATAGCTTTATTCGCTTGCATACGTTCATCAGTAACATCTTTCCATTCCATGGAATTACCAATATAATTACCTTCACTATCATTAATTGCCGAAACATTTAATTCAAAGGTTAAGAACTCAATATTGACATCCGTTTTCCAAGGTAGGTTACTTGGATCATCGAGTAATTTACGTTGATGTTCAGGGTTTTTATGAAAGCCATCAATACATGTACCCAATACAGACGATTTTTCTGCGCTAAAACTAGGCCACTTCATTTGAAAAACTTCTTCATGCTTGGCGAGCAATGACAATGTCGCTTCGTTTACATAATTTATAATGAACTCTCTATCTATCATCATAAATGCGGTTGCAGATTGATCTAATGCGCCTTGTAAACGCACCGCTAAATCATTTTTATTGGCTTTATTTTCCATATCCGGCTCTTCTGTTATTGTTGAATTATTTATAGTTAAAGGAGGAGTCTCTTTTTGTTCTGCTTTTGCCGCATCGATCATGGTTTTTGCTAAAACGCCATAAACAGCTGTCCATGCTCGTTTAACTGATAACGTAAAATCATCACCTAAACCCTCAGCTAACGTATCCAGTAAAGCAGCGCCAACCGTATCGTAATGGCTTTCTTTAACACCATAATGAACATGTCTGGCACCTAACTTTTGTACTGCTGGCACTAGTTTTTCTGGTGAATTAAGTAACTTTACTGCAGTATCGAGCATGGTCATTAATTTATTACCTTGCTCGCTCATATTACTTTTAAATAAAGGTTTTAAAGCGGGGTCAAGTGCAAAAAGCTTTTGATAAAATATTTCAGCTGCTTGCGTTGCAATTGGTAGTACTTTTTTCCAACTTTCTTGCACTAAATCAATTTGTTTTGGAGTCATAAACATTCCTGTCGTTTTTTATTTATACGGCAAATGTATAGGTTTTATTAAGCTCTAAGCTCTACACGGTACAATTCTTTTTCGTTTAATAAACTATCGGTATTTAATAACATAATAAGCTTATCTTCATTCCTAGCTAACCCTTTTAAAAAACAGCTATCAATATTAGTACCAAAGGATGGTGGGTGACTAATATCACGTTGACTAAATTTATATACTTCTGAAACCGCATCAACAACAATACCAACCACTGCGGGATTTTCGGTATTATGATTATGTAATATGATGGTTACCGTTTGTTCGTTATAAGCTAAAGGCTCTTTACCAAAACGTTGCCTTAAGTCGATAATAGGGATAATAATTCCCCGCAGGTTAATCACCCCTTTAAGGTAATTAGGTTTATTAGGTAATTCGGTTACAGCACTCCACACCCTAATTTCTTGCACACATAAAATATCGACGCCATATTCTTCACCTTCTAGTATAAATGTGAGGTATTCTTGCTCTAATTCAGACATGTTATAACACCTAATCTACTTTATGTTTTTCAATAAGTTGCAATGTTTCAACATTCAACAAAGTGACCACTTTGTCACCCGTATTGATTAATCCTGCGATGTATTGTTGAGGTACACAACCACCAAAATCTGGGGCATTTTTTATTTCATTATCTTCAGCATTTAAGACATCGGAAACCGCATCAACAACAAAACCAATAGTTCTTGAATGGTCTTCGATTTCAACGGTCAAGACAATAACAACAGTAATTTCACTATAGTTCGCTTCACCAATGTTAAACTTTAAGCGTAAATCAATGATTGGAACGATAATTCCGCGCATATTGATCACGCCTTTAACATGATTTGACGCGTTCGGTATTCTAGTTGGTTGCTCCCAACTTCTAATTTCTTCTACACACAAAATATCAACGGCGTAGTTTTCTTCCGCTAATAAAAAAGTCAGGTATTGTTTTCCACTGGTAATAAAATCAATACCTTCAAGTGAATGTTCACCTTCAGAAGGAATGTCCTTAGCTAACGCTTGAATATCCATTAAACCAATTCTCCTTCAACAGTTGTATTGTGTTCATTTTGTATTTTTTTTGCTCTCTTCATCGCCATAGCGATCATACCGGGTACATCGAGGATCATCGCGACAGAGCCATCGCCTAAAATAGTGGCTCCGGAAACACCATTAACTTGTTGGTAATTATCTTTTAAACTCTTTATTACAACTTGTTGTTGCGCTAATAAATCATCAACCATCAAGCCAACTTTTTGACCATCAGCTTCTACTACAACCAATAAAGCGTTATTGACATCTTTAGTCTCGGCGGGCAAATTAAATAATTGGTAAATAGGAATTACCGGAACGTTGTCTTCGCGTAAACGGTAAACGATCATATCACCGGAAACTCTGTTGATAAGCTCTGGTTTAGCTTGTAATGATTCAACAATGGTAATGAGAGGAATAATATAAATTTCAGTGCCAACACGTACTAACTGTCCATCTAATATGGCCAGTGTTAATGGTAGGATTACTTTAAACTTAGAGCCTTTACCTTTTTCGGATTCTACTTGAATACGACCACCAAGTGATTGAATGTTTCTTTTAACGACGTCCATACCAACACCTCGGCCAGAAATATCGCTAACCTCTTGTGCTGTTGAAAAACCAGGTTCAAATAACAAATCAAATATTTGGCTATCGGCTAATGTTACATGGCTATCAACCAAGCCCTTTTCAATGGCTTTATTGAGCACAGCATCTCGATTAATTCCACCGCCATCATCACTGATTTCGATGACAATATTACCGCCTTGATGATAAGCAGCTAAAATAATAGTTCCGGATATTGGTTTACCATTTGCTAAGCGAATTTCTGAAGATTCAATACCATGGTCAACAGCATTACGAACTAAATGTACTAACGGGTCACCAATTTGTTCCATGACTGTTTTATCGAGTTCGGTTTGTTCTCCTCGAATAATCAATTCCATTTCTTTACCCGTTTTTAGTGCTAAATCATGAACCAAACGTGGAAAACGGTTAAAGGCAAAACTAATTGGTAACATGCGAATTTTCATCACACTTTCTTGTAGCTCTTTGGTATTTTGTAATAGTTGTTCTAGACCAGAGGTTAGTTTTTCTAATTTTGATATTTCAAAGTCATTGCCTAACTCAGACAACATTGATTGTGTAATAACAAGTTCACCCACTAAGTTGATTAACGAGTCAACTTTGTCGACGCCAACACGAATAGAGCCGACATCTTGCTTTATTTTTGTTTTATTTTTCTCCGAAATTCCAGGAAGCTTAGCAATATTTACGGGTTCTCCCGCTGAAACAATGTTCGAACTGCTCAACGGTAGTGCACTGTCGTCAGATAATGAAATATCTATATCATCAGTTTTATCATATTCAGTCACTTTTGGAGCGGGGTCGATCCCTTCAATTTCTAATGTACATTCGTCCTCGACCCATTCAAATACTTCTCGAATGTCATCTTCACTAGCGTCAGATATGAGTGTTAACTCCCAACTAAGATAAAGTTCTTCTGCATCCATATCCTTGAGTGCTGGTAGTGCATCTGTTTTAGCTTTTACCGTTAATTCGCCAAGGCTAGCTAAGGCATTAAACAAAAATATGGGATCGTTACCCGTTTTTACTAAATGATGATCTGGCACAAAACTAATCTGCCAAATTTTTCCTTTGATATTCGATGGTTCAATTGCTATTTCTTGGGTATCACTTTCACTGGAGGGGACATCATCGTCCAAGGCTTCTGCTAAAAGAGCGGTTGTTTTTTCTATTTTTGCTTCATCATGATCAGTATCGTCTCTTGCTGCTTCTATTAGAATGCGCATGCAGTCGACAGCAATTAAAAGCAATTCAGTATCTTTCTCTGTTATTTCCCGTCGACCATCTCGCATTTCATCTAACAGGGTTTCAACAAGATGAGTAAACTCGGTAACTTTATCAAAACCAAAAGTACCAGCACCACCTTTAATGGAATGTGCAGCACGAAAAATTGAATGAATAGTTTCAGTATCGCCTGCGTCTAAATTCAGTAGACTAGACTCCATTAATTCTAGTCCTTCAAAGCTTTCTTCAAGAAAACTTGGAATAAATTGAGATAGATCAACACTCATATGATCACCTTACAACGCGTTTAATGGTTGCCAGTAACTTCTCTGGATTAAATGGCTTAACTAACCAACCGGTTGCACCAGCGGTTTTACCACGCATTTTCATTTCAGTAGAGCTTTCAGTGGTTAACATTAAAATAGGGGTGAATTTAAATTGGGGTAGTTGTCGTAATTCTTTGCAAAGGGTAATACCGTCCATATTCGGCATGTTGACGTCGGAGATAACCAAATCAAAGCTTCCAGCTTTTCCTTTATTAAGCCCTTCTAGGCCATCTACTGCTTCAGTGGCTTCATATCCTGCACTTTTCAGGGTAAAACTCACCATATTTCTGATTGAATTTGAGTCATCAACAACTAAAACTTTGGTCATACTATTATTCCTTTTTCATGCTGTGCTTTTATCAAAGATAATGTTAAACATTCAAATATTGAGTAAAAATGGCTTCATTTAAGCCCAGTTGTTTTATGCTTTCTTTTATAGCATCGGATTGTGAGTGCCAAGCCAGTGTTTTTTTTTGAAAAGCTATGCAAGTAATCGTGGAAAGTAAGAGTTGCACCCCAACAGTATCAATTCGTTTTAAACGACTATCATCAATCACTAAAACATCATTTTTATCAATAATATCGAGAAATATATTTCTGTATTTATCCACTTGAGCAATGGTCAACTCTGATGGTAATTTTATTGTTGAATCTTCCAAAATAATTCTCACATCTATTTAAAAATATTGTCGAAATTAATATTCAGCAGATTAATACTTGCAGAAAAATCACCTGAGAGTGAAATACTGAAAAGCGCCACTTTTAGCACAAAATAAATAAGAATATTTTGTAATAAACGAGCATCTACTTCGTTAAGGTTCGTTGACTGTAACTAACTTAGCTTAAAAAACAAATATAAACACCATTTATTTTGCATAAACGACAAAGTCATCGCAATAAAGAGCTAGAAACAAACATAAATACCGACATAATCGACAAAAAAGCACACAAAACCTCATGGACTTACTATTTTATTTTTAACACAAGGAGTAAAATCAAGGTATGATAAAACCGTTAGAACTGCTTGGGCAATGCTCAGACATAAAATTAAACATGAGTAAGAACAGTTGGTTGTAGCATGATAATTTAAAATAATAAAATTAATATTACAATAATGATTCAGCATAAACGGTAAAACCAACCGATTAAAATCTGTCTATCTCGAAAGTCATAAAGACTGCCATAGCAAAAAGGATAATAAGAGCACAAACATCAGAGGCTAGAGAGTAGCTATCTCAATAATAAGCCGTATATACGACCGCATATTATTATGTTTAATGTGACATTATTAGTTGCAAAACACGTGGAGTCCGTATGAGAGGTAGGATTTTAATCTTAATTTGGACTGCTCCATTAAGGTTTTTAGATATCAGCCAAGCGACAAAAACTATCAGCAGAAAGTCACCTAGCAGCTGATGTTTAAAAGGTTTACAATGATGAAACCGTGGGAGTTGATCTGAAAGTTGGCAAGTGAACTACCCAGCGACTAAAGATCACTGGGTTTTCTCGACGATGTTCGATAAAAAAGTAATAAAACCAATGTCGACCAATTATCTGGAAGTCCTATCTACAAGTGTTATTGCTACTCAGGCATTTATCTCTCAACTTCAACTCGATTTCGTCCTGAGTCTTTTGCTCGATACAATGCATTATCTGCTCGCTGAGTTAGCAACGACACAGTAGTATCAATGTCACTGAGTTGGGCAACACCTAAGCTAATAGTAACCACCAGATCATCATCAATTTCTTTCATATCTATTGCGGCAATGCAGTCACATAAACGTTGTGCAATCTCTGCTGCACTGTCTAGTGTAGAATCAGGTAAAACCACCATGAACTCTTCGCCGCCAGTGCGACCGACACAATCGTTTTTTCGCATGGCAAGTTCTGCTGCGGTTGATATTTTTTGTAGCACACGATCACCGGTCTCATGGCCCCAAGTATCATTAATACGTTTGAAGTAATCAACGTCAAATACTAATAAACTCATTGGAGTCTTGGCGTCACGAGCAGCATTCATGGCCTGTAATGCTTTTGTCTGAATACTGCGTCTGTTTGGTAGACGGGTTAACTCATCGGTCATTGCCATGCCATGCATTAAACGTGCACGCATAAATTGACGATATGCCCAGATCAATATCAAGATCAATAAAATCAGTGATAAGCCAATCACTAGGGCTTGCCAACGTTTACGTTCTTCTAGTGATTGCAAACGAGCTTGCTGAACGGTCTGCTCAGCTTTAAGCGTTTTATTCTCAACTTCTTTGCGGGCGGCATCGAATTCTATGCGCATGCGTGTGGTATTTTGCTCACGTAGTTTGCTTGCTAGTAATTCTTTAGTGTTGTTATAGGCGACATTAGCTTGATATGCTTGTTGCCAATCTCCAAGTTTAGCCAACGTTTTCGCTTTTACATTCTGAATCCACGCTAAGTAACGAAAATTATCCTGATTACTCATACTTGGCTCAGCGCTTTTTATATGTACTAACGCTGATTCATAATTACCATCAGCGTAGTCAGCTTTCGCATTAAATAAGTGCCACAGCGACCAACTATAAGGATCAAATCTTGGATCTAGCATAGGCTCAGCTTCGTTGAGTAGGCTTTTTGCTTCTGTAGTTTTATTTGCTTGCAACAGAGAGTCAGCTTTGGCAACAAGCATTGTTGAGATTAATGCTTTATCACCACTCTTATAGGCGTTGGTCAACAAGGTGGTGTAAAGTTCTTGGGCTAATGTGTGATTGCCAAGATCATCCATAATCAGCGCACGTACATAACGTGTATCATTAACTGCTTCTAAATCGCCTCTTTTTTCATTAAATTGTTCAACTTCCTTCATCAAGGTTAATGCCCGCTGAAAATCACCCATACGACGGTAAGTATTACCTATTTCTCCTAAATTGTAGTAAATCCAATAAGGTATATTTGCTAATTCGTAGTGGGTTTGTGCAAGCTGAAAATCTTCCAGTGCTTGTGCTAAATCGCCGTTAAGTGCGGCTAACGATGCCCGAGTCGATAAGGCATCAGCAATCAGCTTTGAATTGTTAATTTCAGTCGCTATTTGTAAAGCAGTATTGTAATCACTCTTTGCTGAAACATTATCAGAAGCTGCTTCATAGAATGAGCCACGACAAAGGGTTAAATCAGACTGAGCGCGTTTGTCTTCCTGCGCTATTGCTTTTGAAAGATAGGCATTAGCTTTCTTGATTGCGGACTGAAGTAATTCCGATGTATCAGCTTGTAGCATCCAACAATCTAAAGCGTTATAGCGATTTTGTTGTTTATCATTATCGGGAGCTAACCAAATCTGCAGTTCGCGCATACTGTGACGATATTCTTTCATAGTACCAATTAGCTCTGCATTTTCGAGCTGAAGAAAGCGTTGCTCAATTTCTATGGTATTTGCCGCAAATGTTGAGGGGGCAAGAAATAGGGTAATCAATCCCATTGCAATACTTAAGTATAATATGAAAACTTTATGTAATAATTGTAAAGCCATGTGCGTTTGATAATCTCTGTTGTCTTAGTCACTAAATGGTTAATAGTTATAACAATAGTTGCTTCTTTGAATAATGTCGACAAGTTACTAGGGTATATACCTGTTATTAATGAAGATACTTGAACACAGGTATATTAGGACTTACCTCTATTTTCCTCCTGTAAATTTTCTGCGTGAGAACTGTTAAGTTTGTTGCTCTTATAAAGCGGGTAACAGGCACCGACAACGTTTGGGTCATACAAAATACCTTTATTTTTATTTTTATTTAGTTCATCAATAGCCGCAGGCAAACCCACTTGCTTTCTATATGCTCTAGATAAACGCATTCATCAACAACATCAGCTACGACAATAATTCGGGCTTCTAAAAGTATTTAATGATCTATAAACCCATCTGGATAACCTGAACCATCTACCCTTTCATGATGCTTTCGAGCAATCGTTGCTAGTGGGAAGTTAACGTCAATATATTTTAGGATTTATTCTCCAATGACTGAGTGTAGCCTTATTAAATTAAATTCCTCACCTTTGAGCTTTACAGCTTTTGAAAGAATCGCAGAAGGAACACCTAGCTTACTCATATCATGTTCAACTAGAAAAATTTTTTGGAGATTCGAGTTCATACGTTAATTAGGCATTCAATATTTAAAGATATAAACGCCATAGCAACCTTATGGCGTATATAATTTTAAAGCTATTCTTTATTATTTACAGTAAAGCACCTAGTACCAAGATAAATTTCACTTCTTTGTTAACCGAAGTCACCTTTTAATTGAATAATTGTTGCTATACCAACTAACATAATGACTAAAGAAAGAATAAAAAATAAGGGCTGAACTCTAAACCTAACAATGGCATTACTTAAGCGTAAATAGAAATGAGAACACCTAAGCCCAGAATAGAACCTATATATTTGTTACAAGGTCTTGATTATTTAAATGTCGTATTTAACCTTTCAATATTTTCAGCACTTT
Source organism: Colwellia sp. BRX8-9 (assembly GCF_014077245.1). Lineage (NCBI taxonomy): Bacteria > Pseudomonadati > Pseudomonadota > Gammaproteobacteria > Alteromonadales > Colwelliaceae > Colwellia > Colwellia sp. BRX8-9. Next base: position 18,166 of record NZ_JACGVN010000025.1, on the reverse strand, counting down.
TGCTTACGGCAATACCTAGGTGGCTGACTTTTTCTGCAAGTATTGCGTTTTGTTGAGAAATATCATCGATAGTATGAACACTATGTGTAATTTGATTAGCAACAACACTTTGCTCTTCAGCAGCGGTAGCTATTTGTGCAGTCATATCACTTACATCGTTTACATCACTTATAATATGATCCATCGCTTGTTTAATTCTAGAGCTATCTTCAGAGCATTCTTCAGCATTCTTTTTACTCTTAAGCATAACTTCGCTCCAATTTTTCAAAGTGGTTTGTAATTCTACAACGGATGATTGAATTTGAACTGTTGCTCCCTGAGTTCTACTCGCTAAAGTTCTTACTTCATCGGCAACCACAGCAAAGCCTCGCCCTTGCTCTCCTGCTCTTGCCGCTTCTATGGCTGCATTTAATGCTAATAAATTGGTTTGATCGGCAATGCCTTGAATTTCTGACATAACATCTGAAATTTTATCTACATCTCTGACTAATTCAAGAGCATTAGAAGCCGCTTTATCAACATCACTAGCCAAACAGTTAATTTTATTCTGACTGGCTTCGATAACCGTAATATTGCTTTTACATTCGTTTTGTACCATTAATATTTTGTCGTGTGTTTGATTGGTATTTAAGCTTACTTCACTAATGGTTGCGCTCATTTGAGTTATTGCTGTTGCTAATTGTGCAAGGTTGTTGTTTTCTTCTTCTATACCTTTTAACGTTTGTGTAGACGCACTTTCTAACTCGGTTGCAAGGTTAAGGAGTTTACGCCCTGAGTCACTACTTCTTCCAAGTATTGTTCTTATTCGTGCTTTATATAGTTCTATTGGGTAAGAGATAATATTTAGCGGCCCTTTTCCTGAGAAGATTAGGCGTGAAGGACTATCCGATAACCTTTGGGCTTTGGCTACGTAATTTGGAAAGGCAAACAACTCTTGTGAAAAAACTAAAGAGACTAAACTTATACACGTAAGTAATGCTACAGATGAAAATATTGATTCAGTAAATAACCAATTTGAAAATGTAGCTGAGACAATGATAAATAATGCCACTATTCGTTTAAATCGAAAATTGCTTTGTAAGTCATACAGAGAGTTTCCATTATTCAACTTGTCATAAAGCTGTTGAGCTTTTTGTTTTTGCTCAAAACTTGGCGATGTTCTAACAGATTGATAGCCTGTTACCTTGCCATTTTCATATACAGGGGTTATGTAAGCGTCTACCCAATAATAATCACCATTTTTACAACGGTTTTTAACCATACCTCGCCATGAATCATCTTGCTTAAGCTTGCTCCATAAATCAGCGAAAGCGGCTTTAGGCATTGACGGATGTCTTACTATATTATGATGTTGGCCAACAAGTTCATCAAGTGAATACCCTGCAATCGAACAAAAATCATTATTAGCGTAAGTTATTTTACCTTCTAGATCGGTAATTGATACCAATTGTTCAGCTTCAGAGAAAGTTCTTTCATTATTTGATGTGCGGTTCATCATAATCCTTTTAAAATCGTTATTTTTAATGTTAAATATTTAAGCTTATGGGTTCTTAGTATGTGTATCTAAATCTCTAGAAGATAATGATTAGGCCATCAAATTATTCCTTGTTTAATGATTTGTGAACAAAGGTAATTAATTCCATGCCGCTATAGGGTTTTTTTAATAAATCTATTTGAGAATATAAGTCGCTATTTTGTCTAACACTTTCGTCGTTATAACCACTAACGAAAGCTATTTTGGTGTCTATAGCGTTTTCTGTAATTAAGCTCGCTAGCTGATACCCATCTACTTTTGGCATGATGATATCAGTAACGACTAAATCAATGTTTTCGTTTTTAAGGATTATCAGTGCTTCTTCTGCACTTTTCGCGGTTTTTACGTTATAACCTTTGCTACTTAAAAATTCGAATGCTAAATCTAAAAGCTCTATTTCATCATCAACGATTAATATATTGCCAATTTCAGCTTTATCTGATTTGTTGTCATTATTTAGCTGATGAACATTCTCATTTTTCGTTTTCTTACTCGGAAGAAAAAGGGTTATTTTTGTGCCTTTACCTAATTCAGAAGATACAGTAACTCCGCCTTGGTTACTTTTCGTAAAACCGTAGACCTGACTAAGGCCAAGTCCGGTTCCATTTTCTCCTTTTGTAGTGAAAAAGGGGTCAAATATTTTAGATGATGTTAAGTCATCCATTCCACAGCCGTCATCTTCTATTGCTAAGGTTACATATTTACCCGCGGTGATATTGAGTAAATTAGCCTCCTCACTAGAGAAAGTTTTAAGACCTGTAGAGAGTTCGATTGAACCACTGTTTTCAATTGCGTGCATTGAGTTAATACATAGGTTAAACAGTACATCGATCAAATCATTTTTATTCGCTGAGACAAGTGGATTTATATTTAAAAGGTTGAAACTGATTTTAATACGTGCAGTCAAAGCCTTATGTAACATATCTCTTTGTTCAAGCACTAACTCATTCAGTGAGAATATTTCTCTATCGTCTTGTTGTATTTTGGAGAAATCGAGTAATTTTTCAGTTAAATGTGCGCCGCGCTTACTTGCCACAAGTATTTGGTTTGCGTACTTGAGTTCCTTACTATTGGGTTCTAACTTTGTGATTAACAAGTCTGAATAGCCCTGAATTACGGCAAGCATATTGTTGTAATCATGAGCTACGCCACCTGTTAATTTACCCAAAGCATCCATTTTTTGACTATGTTTGAGTTTTTGTTGCGTTTCTATTTGGCTAGTAATGTTGATGTGTGTACCAATGATTCTTTGAGTAAGACCACCATGGGCATCTTTTAGTATTTGCGCTCGAGAAAGTATCCATACCCAACTACCATCTTTATGCTTCATTCTGAAGTTGCTTTCATAGATACCTTGCGGATTTTTTAGGTAATCAGCGAATAGGTTAGTTGCTTGTTCTCTATCTTCGGTGTGTATTAAATCACTCCATACTTGAGTGAGGTTATCGTGACTTTTTGATTGATAATCCTTGATATCTCGACCTAACATGGAAAAATATTCTGGGCTGCAATCTACATAATTAATATCCCTAAAAAACTCCCAGGCTCCTGTATTTGAAGATAATATTAACGCTTTATGCCGAGCGGCTGACTCAACTAAAATATGTTCGTTTTTATTTTTAAGTTCAAGAGTTTCGGATATATCTTTAAGGATAAATACGATTCCTTGAAATAAATTTTCATCATCGGTTATTGGCGAGGCTATAGCTAAAACTTGGTGACTGGTGCCATCAGGTTTATTTAACGTGACAAAATCTTCACTATCGATAACACAAAATTCATTCTTTATTTTTACCGAGGCATCATCGAAAATATGCGCTCGTTCTCCTGATAAAAGAGCGAATAAGCGGTCAATATGAACCGCGTTTTGCACACTAAAATCCGTTCCCAGTAGTTTATCGGCTGCCGGATTTAAGTTAACAATTATACCATTCATATTAGTAGCAATTACAGCATCAGCAATACTATTGAGTGTTAACGTCAAATGCTTTTTACTTAGCTTTATTTCATTGGTTTGCTGTTTTACTATATCCTCAATGACTTTTTGACGTCCTGACCAGAACAGCACCATAGCGTAAAACATTGTGGTAATAATTATGCCAAAGAATAATATAAACCATTCACTATCTTTTCCAACTGCCAAGATATATTCATTTGAAGCTTGCGCATTAACTATCCAATGACTGTTAGCAAATGAAATATTATGTTGAAGCGATAATATAGTTAAATTCAGTTTAGAAATATGCGTAGTGATATTTTCAGCATTCGAATAAATTTCAGCTTTCGACAACTTGTCTGTAATTGTAATGTTAATGTGCTGAAAATTAATGTTTGATTTATCTATGGCATTGACGATGAGATGTTCAATATCAATAATGCTAGAAACAAATCCTGCTATTGTTTCATATCTCTTCGGGTTATTTAACGGAGCACTTTGCTTTTTTGTTAAGGGTTCGAATAAGAGTATGGCATTGTTAATTTTAGCGTTTTGAACGAGTTTAATAGTTTGAGTTGCTACGGCACTATTAAGTTGAAGCGCTTTGTTTAGTGCCTCTTTTCGATATTTGCTTGAATACAAGTCAAAGCCAATCGCTTTTTCATTACCTTTAATCGGATGTATTAGCAGAATAGGAACATAAAAATTTCTTTTGTCTGCTATTTTCATCACATCATTATTCTTTTCTAAGATAAAATCTTTTCCGTTATGTACTCTGCCTAGTTTACGCTCAAATACTTTGCGATTTTCATCTAAAACCAATGGATTCCATGATAATGCCAGCAGGTTTTCATTAGATTTTATCGCTATATCGGTATACTGTAAAAATTCATCGTTAGACATCGCTTCCTGGTTAGCAATATAACTTGAGAGCATTTTTGATAGCGACGCTACTTGCGTTAAGTCATGCTCGATTGTCTCGATAATATTTTCAACATCTCGTTGGTATGTTTCTTTTAATGTAACTTTATTTTTATTTTGTTCACTATAAAAAGCAATAAAAACCAATGAAATAAAAGTGATTAACGAGATAAAAGTTACCCTGATTTGTTTTTTGTCAAGTTCACTTTTATTTTTTCTAGTTAACCAAAAAAGCAGAGGTGCAAAAATAAAAATACCAACACAGTCACCCAGCCACCATGTAAAAAAAGTATAATACGTTGGTGTAAAGTCATAACCGCCAACTAAATAGAGGCCAATATTTGAAACAGTTGTAGAAATTAGCGCGGTTAAAAATGATAAAATAAAAAACAATCCTATTGCTCTCATATCAGCAAGACTGTTTAAGTTGATTTTTTTAACTTTTATTATAAAGCCACAAACAACGGCTTGTAGTGATGCCCCCAAAGCAAAAAATAGACTGACTGGAAAGTATTGCCACTGAAGTGTTCCTTGTCCCAGAATCGTCAAGAATATAATCGCCAGAGCTATAGGTAGTAGCGCCCTTATGCCAAAGATTAAGTAGGCAACAACAGCAAAGCCCGCTCCAGGCCAAATAGGACTAGAGACCCCTAAATGGATTGAAAAAACAATAAATAATTTAGACAAAATGAAATAGATTACAAAAACAACTAGACCACAGATTAAGGTTAAGTTTGTTTTTTCGTGGGAACTTTGTGAAAAACAATTAGTTTTTAAATGATTAGAATTCATCATTAAATGATATCCTTATCAGTAACGTGTAAGTTATGAGGCACTGATGGTAAAAAAAGATCAATTGATTTTTCTGCGCTATCATCATTTCCTGAAATAATTTGGATGTGTCCACCCGCTTCATGAATGGTTTTATTTACAATAGCAAGCCCCATTCCTGAGCCTTCACTTAACGATTTAGTTGTGTAGAAAGGGTCTACTATTTTATTTACGATTGACTCAGGGATGGGCTGTGCGGAATCAATGATTGAAATTTTCACCCATTCCCCTTCAAAACGTTGAGAGCAAGAGATACATTCTGACTTAATAAGCTCAATTTTTTCAACACCAAAAGTAATTTTTTTAATACTTGTGTTATCTTCTGTTTTAATTGCATCAACAGCATTTAATACAATTAAGCTGACGGCTTGATATAACTGAACGGGGTCAACTCTCACATTCACCTCAATACATTTAATAACAAAGGAAAAAGTAATAGCATCTTCATCTTTCTGTTGAAGTGTTATGAGTTCTTCAATAAATGGAATGACATTAATTATGCGTTCTTCGCTCTTTTTATTCTCACTGTATTCGATTAGTTTCAATACTAAATGCTTAGCCGATTCTCCAGCTTGAGTGATTCTGTTCAAATAGGTAGCTGCCTTTTTTGGAATCTCGTGTTGATGCCTGACACAAATTAAATCTGCATAACCCAAAATACTCGTCAATGAATTATTAAATTCATGAGCAATACTTCTTACCATATTTTTGATCGTGTTTAGTTTTTCAGATTGTATTAATTGTTTTTGCACTCTTAAACGGGTATTAGCTGCTATTTCCTGTGCTAATTTAACTGAGAATAAATTGGCAATTTGTAATAATAATTTGATCTCAACTTCAACATCAATTTCAGTTAGCATATTAAAATTGTAAATACTTAATACTCCCAACACCTTTTTATTATTTTTAATGGGAATAATAATAAAAGAGTGAACATTATTTTCGTTAATAATGTTCACTTCATCACACTCATACGGGTTAAAGTCTATATTTTCAAAATAGTAACAGGGTGTTTTTTCTAATAATTCTTCGATGGATGAGCCATTATCAGGAAGTGATATTTTAGCAAGCAACTGATTTAATGTGATTGAAAGTTTATGACTAGCAACGGTATCAAAGCTTTCCGTTTCTTTGTGTTTCGTGTAAATATTAAATCCCGCATTTGGCCAAAGTGTATTAAAAATGTCTTTAACCTCATTGAAAATGTTCTTGCTGCTATTATCGGTAATGATTATTTCTAATATATTCTTTAGCATTCTTTCAATATAGGATTGCTGTTTTATTTTCTCTCGAAGCTCAATACTCGGGGTGATGTCTGTTCTGAGTGAAATAAACTCTTTAATTTCACCCTTGTCATCTATTCGCGGAACAATAGTTGTTTGTACCCAATATAACTGTCCATTTTTTTTACGATTACATATTTCACCTTGCCAAGTTTGGCCAGATGAAATTTCATTCCAGATGTTTTTAAAAAAAGCATCGGTATGTAGTCCAGAATTAATGACTTTATGTGTTTTACCGAGCAATTCATTTTGTGAGTATTGAGATAATTTAACGAATGCATCGTTAACATACTTAATAAGGCCTCTTTTACACGTTATTGCTATGATAAGGTGCTTATTAATCACTTCAGGTAAATCGTATTCTTGGATTATATTTGTCATAGAAATATTACTGTAAGTAAAAGTCTTTATAAGTTTGATGGCTCATCACCATTACGTCTGTTAGCACTGTAGTAGACAATCAATCCCAGATTAGATAAACCGTTTCTGCTATTTTATTAAATAATTTTTCACCCGTACCTTCTTTCAAAGCAGATAAATCAGCTTCAAATAAATAGTCATTATTTTTTAGAAATTCTAAGAAATTATCGGTCAAAATAGGACACCGCCACCCTTTTGATTTTTCCTCACTAATAATTTGGTAAATTTTATCTTTGCTGAATTTTTTCTTATAAGGTCGCTCGGAGTTAAGCGCGTCGAAAATATCAAGTAATTGAAAGATTCTGGCCAACAGAGGAATATCTTCCCCTACAAGCGACTCTGGATAGCCAGAGCCATCCCACTTTTCATGATGATGTAAAATGATAGGGAGTACATCACTTAACGAATTGATTTCAGAGCAAAGCTTTGCACCTATTACGGTATGTTGATGCATGATTTTCCATTCATCTTCCGTTAATGGTCCTTTTTTAAGTAAGATCCTATCGGGAATGCCTAATTTACCTATGTCATGTAATACACAGGCCTTATCAAGTGCTGCTTTTTGAATAGCACTAAGACCTAAGTGTTCACCATAGATTTTTGCGTAATAAGTTAATCTGCTACAATGCTTTGCGGTGCCTTCATCTCGTGCTTCTACCATTCGAGCTAAAGCAAATAATACTGACTCAGCTGAATCTAAATTGTCAGTTAGCTTTTTATGCGCAATTGCGGACTTAACTCTAGCGATATACTCAGTAGTATCGTAAGGCTTTTTAATGAAGTCTGTCGCACCTAAATTTAAACTTTCTTGTAATTCAAATGCAGAGCTACTCGCAGTAACCATGATGATAGGGACTAATTTTTGGTCAAGAGTTTCTCTAATATAATGGCAAACTTGATCGCCCCTCATTCCTGGCATTTTTTTGTCCAGTAAAATAACGTCAAAGTTGATCGTTTGTACCAACTCAATAGCTTCTTCGCCATTTTTTGCTTCAAATACACAGTACTCGTCACCGAGTATTTCTACTTCCAACCTGCGATGCATCGCCTCATCATCAACGATTAGTATTTTTGGGATTTCTTTGGAAGCAATCATAATTTTTTTATCTAAAGCAATATTCATTATTTATCTTCTCTTAACTGTAAACCCAAGGTGGATAATAGCTCGGGGATATTTATCGGCTTTTTCAAACAGGTTTCGGCACCAGCATCTAATAATTTATATACATTTTCTTCGCTATAAAAACCAGTTATACCAATAATCAGTATATTTCGAGTGGAAGGATCTTTTTTCAACATTTTACATACGTCTATTCCGTCCATGCCTGGCATCATGATGTCAGTTATAATAGTATCTGGCATAAAACTTTTCACTTTTAAACCGGCTTCAAAGCCACTATTCACAGTGCAAACATCAGCATCGCTTGAATCAATAATAATTTCTTGAAGAAGTTCAGCTACAGCTACATCATCATCTACTATAAGTATTTTTCGTTTAGCAATTATACTTCTTGCTAGTGATATTCCTTGCTCTGAAGCAAACGTATCAATATCCGCATTTAAAAAACGACGATGCCCTCCCGGTGATTGCAAGGAGTTCAATTTCCCACTATTACACCAACGTCTAACCGTTGTAGGTGTCACCATTAATAATTCTGCGACTTCAGACGAACTCAGATGTTTTTTCAAAAATTTTCTCTTCTTGAAGTAAACGTTACTTAAATTTGCAAAAGATAATAGAGTAAAAGTTATTAACAATAGTAACGTATATATTATGCGATATTATACACACAAACCATGAATGTACAACTTTGTTCGCTTTGTCTGTTTTGTTTGCTTTGTTTGCTTTGTTTGTTTTGATATTCATTTACTTTAAAAGAAATTGGACCAGCCGCCCCGAATCACTACAAGCAATGGTGCTTTCCATCCAGTCGCTCGTTAAAAATCTCACCGTAAAAAATAGCATTTAATAGAGCAGTTTCGTCATGCTAAACAGCAGAGTTTTGGCGTAAGCTGTGAAGGACATCCTGCACAAGGGGATTTATTTACTGAAGTGGAAACTGATCTTGACGTTACTGAGGAAGTATCTGAATTCGCCCCTATCATCGCGAAGAAAAAGCCCGTCAGTAAAAAATTACCGAGCTATTTACCTCGTGAAGTTATCGCTAATAATATTGAGGGTAAACCTGCGTATGCTATAGCTGCAATAGACCACATGGGAGATGATCGTAGTAAAAATATTGAGTTTATTCCAACACGAATAAAAGTGATACAGCATATGTAATTGAAATAGAGTTGCCGCGGGTGTGGAAAACAAGGTACATCAACAAAGCATCAATTAGCGCCAGTACCATTAAGTCCAATTCCTATAGCGTTTTCGACATCGACCTTGTTAAGCAAAATTATCCCCAGTAAATACCAATATGTATTACCGCTTTATCGCCAAGAAATCTTATTGAAGCGTAAGTAAAGGTAAAGGGAAAAAGGCAAGGCTGATAGAGTGTTGAGCATGATACAAAGGATCTAACAGATAGAAAAAAGCCTGAAAGATAAAGGCGCTGATGATAGATATCAAACGCGCCAAAAAAAAATGCCTAGTGATTGTTATATCCTAATTATATATGTCTTCACCTAAAATAATTGACTTTAAATCTTCTAATTTATAAGGTTTATTAATCGTAAGCTTAAATAAATCATTTACCGGAACTACAAAATCCCCCGTCATCAAAATCTTAATAATTTTATCGTCAATGAATTGAGCAACTTCTAATCCTGTCATTTCAGGTAAACGATAATCTATAAGCATAATATCAGGTGGATTTGAAATACACGCCTCAATTGCTTCTTTAGGGTGATTAAAGACCCCAATGTCAATATTTTCTGTTTCAAAATATTCTTGAAATATTTCACCTAAGAAAATTTCATCATCAAGAAAGTAAACTAATTTTTTCATGGTACTACTCTTCAAATTTTAAAAATTTAATAATAAAACAAGTATTGGGTGAGTTTAAGTCTAGCCAAATTGATGCATTGTGATCATCTAAAATACCTTTCGTTATTGATAAACCTAGCCCTGTTCCATCCCCTAAAGATTTAGAAGTATAAAATGGTTCAAACATTTTAGTTTGTATATCTTTTGGCAGTCCTTTGCCTGAATCTTTAACAGACAGTTCTACCGCATTATCAATATCCCGTGTATTTATTTCAATCCATTTTTCTTTAAGATCCTTAATGGCATAGATAGCGTTAGACATTAAATTTATGATCACTTGTTCTATTTCTATTTCATTAGCGTAAATTAAGTGTCGATCGTTTAGCTCGTAAATGATATTTATATTTTCTCTTTTAAGTTTCGGTGCTATTAAAATAATAGCCTCGGTGACAATAGTGGATAGTTTTAGTGCCACTTTTGTATTTACATCATCTGTACTAGAAAATTTCTTCAAACTTTTTACTATGTGGCTAATACGTTCAGTTGACTTTTGAATGACGCTAAGTTTTTTGTCAGTTTTTTCTTTCTGATAGGGAAGGTTTATTAACGCCTCAGTGTAAGTAGAAATAATACCCAACGGATTATTTATCTCATGAGCGACACTTGCTGCTAACTCCCCCAAAGAGGCTAATTTGGAAGATTGAATGCTTTTTTGTCTTTCTTGATCGTATAATAATTCAGTAGTTTTTCTTAGATGAATGTCTTGTATCGTTCCTGATATTGTAACTACTTCTCCATTTTCATAATTAGGTTTGCCATTAGTAGACACCCATTTAATATTACCTTTAGCGGTTAAACCTTTAAGCTCTAAGTTATATGGTTCACCGTATTCAATCGCTCGATTAACTGCATTTTCTATTATCGGTTGATGTTCAGGTACAAATAATTGTAAACCTTCAGGCAAAATAGGACATTTATCTTTTTTATTATCTACTTCGAGAATAGCAAAGGTTTCATCTGTCCATGTTAATTCACCACTTTTAACATTTAATTCCCAACCTCCCACCTTGGCTATTGCACTTGTTTCACTCAGTATTTTCAGTGTTTTCGATAATTCATGCGCATTATTGATTGAGTCAGTAACATCATGTCGTATAGCCAAATAATTAGTGATGCGGTTTTCATTATCAAAAACAGGGGTAATAATACTGTAAACATAATAAAACGTGCCCTTTTTCGTTATATTTTTGATAGTCCCAGACCAAACCTTTCCTTTAGCAATAGTAGCCCACATGTTGTCAAAGAAATCAGATGAATGATGTCCTGAGTTAATTATCTTATGCGTTTTACCAATAAGTTCACTTTTTGAATAGCCAGAAATCTCGCAAAAATTATCATTAACATCTACGATAATACCCTTTGCATCGGTAATACCTATGATTGCTTTTTCATACAATGCGGATTCTATTTGTTTTAGGCGACTTTTTAACTTTACTCGTTCGGTAATGTCTCGAGCTACGGCATAAATTAAACCTTTATTCGTATCAACAGATGCAGTCCAGCTAAAGTCGATATAATGACCTTCAATATGTTTATAACGATTTTCAAATTCAAAAACCGTTTGTCCCATTTTTAAATTTGAAAATAGTTCCAGTGTTTTTGTTACATCATCAGGATGAACCAAGTTTAAAAATGGTATTGATAGTAAATACTCTGTTGAATAACCTAAAACACGATGAAACGATGGGTTTACTTCTACGAAGTATCCCTCGGTATTAGCAATACTTAGCATATCTAAAGACATATCAAAAAGTTTTTCATAACTACTTTTAATATAAATATCATTCATTTTAATTGAGGGCTCTCAAGTTGATTTTTATCAAAATATTTATTAGTGTTTTTCAAGGCTATTTTCGCCTAAATTACTTTAAATACTAATTGTGTAATACCATGATGCCGATCGCTCAATACCGTGGTGGCGTTTTTCAGTCTATTGTGCCAAGAGTTTAACTAATACAACTTAGCATCGAAATCAGCAAAGTCTGATAAACTTTCAATATTTAATGCAAACTCATTGATTCTATTAAATGTTGAAGAAAGCCTCTTAGCGACTAAATCAATTTCTGCTGATGAAGTTGATTTCATTAACGCAATTTCAAAATTCCCTAAAATAATCTGGAGAGGGTTATTCACAACATGACGAATTTCGCCGTTATTAACAATTCTTAAAGATTTGTTATTATAGTTAAGTCCCTTTTTTTTTGTCACGTCATTCTGGATGCCTATATAATATAAATCGCCAGTGGAATGATCGTTTATAGGAAGCATTAAAAGACGATTAAGAAAGGGAGAACCATCTTTTTTGTAATTAATAATATCTTGGACACAAGCGACATTTTGGTTAAAACAGCCTCTCATAAATTCGGTTGTATCTTGGGATGTCAGCTCTCCTTGTAAATACGAAAGGTTTCGACCTATGCTTTCACCAGCGGTGTAACCCGTGTTCTCTTGAAATATTTTATTTGCATAAATACAAGAACGATTAGTTTTATCGCTTACATTTACAATTGTCAGGCAATATGGGAAATAATCACCAATATATATCAGACTCTTAATCACAATAGTGTTAATTCCTAATTTAGAAAAAATTTATTATAGTTACAAATACAAAAGCCTAAAACAATAGGCTCTATGAATATAAAATCAATTTCACCTACGCGATAAATCAGCTAAAGGATAATGTTGTCAGCTTCATTATTAGACTTGGTGAACTTGAGTTATATAAAATGTCAAAGAATTGTACCTGTTATTCGACCTGATCGTAGTTTTTTCGATAAGACCAGAGAAATAAGACAAATAAGTACCCAATCAATTATAAACATATGTGTTAAATCCTTAGGTTAATGACATTGATATGCACTTTGCTGATCTTAGCATTTAAGGATTTACACTGAAATTTTTTATCTATATTCATCTAGAGCAAATATGGCGAAATAACCACACTAGCTTACATCGTCCCGATAATGGGCGCACCCCACAAATAAAAGCCCAAGTTTTTTTGATGATGACTTTTGTCCATGAGTCGCTTAGCATGCAATGTGAGTTATGGAAACAAAACGGTCATAACTGTATTTTTTTACTGGTTAATAACCCTTTATTTGTATGTCAAATATATTATATTTCATTTTCTGTGAAGATTTGACTTCTCATTGTGGTCACAATAAAGCACAAGGACTTAGCCCTTTCTCTTATTGATATTAAGAATTACTATGAACGTTTAATATCGTCACTTTATATTAGCTATTTAAAACTAAACAATAGCTTTAAATAGCTAATATAAAGTGACTAATATAAAGTGACTAAAGAGACTAATATAAAGTGACTGATATAAAGTGACTCAAAAAAATGATGAGAAAGAGAAACGTGCCGCTGAGCTAGTCATCGCCAACGAAGAACTTGCCTTTCAAAATAATGAGAAAGAAAAACGTGCCGCTGAGCTAGTTATCGCCAATGCAGAGCTTGTCTTTCAAAATAATGAAAAAGAAAAACGTGCCGCTGAGCTAGTCATCGCCAACGAAGAACTTGCCTTTCAAAATAATGAAAAAGAAAAACGTGCCGCTGAGCTAGTCATTGCCAACGAAGAACTTGCCTTTCAAAATAATGAAAAAGAGAAACGTGCCGCTGAGCTAGTCATCGCCAATGAAGAACTTGCCTTTCAAAATAATGAAAAAGAAAAACGTGCCGCTGAGCTAGTCATTGCCAACGAAGAACTTGTCTTTCAAAATAATGAAAAAGAAAAACGTGCCGCTGAGCTAGTCATTGCCAACGAAGAACTTGTCTTTCAAAATAATGAAAAAGAAAAACGTGCCGCTGAGCTAGTCATCGCCAATGAAGTACTTGCCTTTCAAAATAATGAAAAAGAAAAACGTGCCGCTGAGCTAGTCATCGCCAACGAAGAACTTGTCTTTCAAAATAATGAGAAAGAGAAACGTGCCGCTGAGCTAGTCATCGCCAACGAAGTACTTGCCTTTCAAAATAATGAAAAAGAAAAACGTGCCGCTGAGCTAGTCATCGCCAATGAAGTACTTGCTTTTGAAAGTAAAAAGAAAGCTTTATTCGAACATCAACTCCAACTTCAACGTTCTCAAAGATTGGAGAGCCTAGGTGTATTGTCTGGAGGTATAGCCCACGACTTCAATAACATTCTTGGAATCATCATTGGTAATTGCGAACTGATAAAGATGAACGTAGAAACTGCCACTCGGAATATCCCTAAAATAGCAGCAGCTGCTGAACGAGGAGCAGGACTCTGTCGCCAGATGATGGTATACGCAGGTAATACTCCACTCACTATAACTAATGTCGATATGGTGGTACAGGTAGACGAAGCCATCTGCATGCTCAAAGAAGTCATTTCCCCAAATGCAGTTATCAAAACCAAAGTTTCAAGCGAAATTTCTATGGTAAAAGGGGATATCAGTCAACTCTATCAGGTAATCATGAACCTGATAATAAACGCATCAGAAGCTATCGGCACAGAGCAAGGTAAAGTCGATGTACTGCTCTCTATGTATAGAGTTATAGAGGGGGAAACTGTTAAAGATTACCACGACCAGTTAATTCCCACAGGTGAATATCTTTGTCTGGAAGTAACAGATAATGGCGGTGGTATGGATGAAGAAACAAAAGAGAAAGTATTTGAACCATTCTACACAACTAAATTTACAGGACGTGGACTTGGAATGTCAGCAGTTCTTGGGATCATAAAATCACATGCTGGCGCTTTACAACTGTTCAGCCAGTTGGGACAAGGCACAACCTTCAAAATATACCTGCCTGCCCTATCAAATGAACACAATGAGAGCGACAAAGAAAGCTCTTCTGTACATTCAGTATCATGGAAGGGAAGCGGCACATTACTTTTAGTAGAGGATGATGAGAATATACGCCCTCTTGCAAAAGAATTTCTTGAAATACTAGGTTACACTATTCTGGAGGCAGTGAACGGCAAGGAAGCATTGAAAATGTACAAAAATAACGCAACAGAAATAAACCTTGTTTTTACTGACATGGGGATGCCAGTGATGGATGGTTATGAGTTGTTCGAAAAACTGAAGAAGATTAAGCCAGAACTCCCTATCGTTGTCTCGAGTGGTTTTGGTGATACTGAAATCAGTACGAAGTTAGGGCGTGACCGTGTTGCAGGTATTGTTAGTAAGCCTTACAGCATCGATAAGTTGCGTGAGGTAATGAAAGGCCTTCTCCTTTGAATCATAAAGTGTAGTGATAAAATAACTTACTTGTTACGTTATTTTTTTACACCAAGACCAGATTCTAAACGAATAATTGGTACGCATTTAGGACAGATACCATGACTAAACCTTGCATCTGAATGGTCAGAAAAATATTTTTCCATTGTATTCCATTCCATTTCATCGTCTCGAATATTGTGACAATATGCGCAAACAGTAATGATTCCTTCTAACGTTTTTATTTGTTCTAAAGAATTTTTAAGCTCAATGTTTGAAGTTTGTAGTTCTTCTGTTCTTTCGATAACTATTTGATTTAATACTTGCAACATTTTTTTATGATTTCGCCATAATATAAAAATCAATAAGGCAATTGCGCAAACCGATAAAATAAAAATAATTATTTGAATATTTGAAGAGGAATTAAGTCGATTAGCTGTGTCGCTGACCTTTTTTTTGGTACGTTGATCTAAAGCTTCATAGAATTGATTAATTGGCTTCATGATATTTATCTTAGCCATGTGATATTCATCGCTATGCAATAAATCAATCGCCATTTGTTTGTTCGGTTTAGCAGAAATAGTAAATTCACCATTCTCATCCTGAAATATGCCATTTATTGCATTAAAGGAAGTTTCTTCAATTGAAACAAGCTTATCCGATTTATCCTGTGATTTTTCTAACAATAAAAATTCACTTTTTGTAAAATTGGCGCTTTTCATTAAGCTTATCAGTGAAACAGGTTTTCCTAATTCAAAAGGAGTTAAGTCGTTGCTAACGGCCATGAAATCCCAATAAACTCTATCATAATTAACAGGTAATGGAGATTGACCATTTCTAATAGCAAGGACATCATGAAACTGTTTTTCAAATAGCGGGTTGCCTGTTACTACGTACATTCTAGCCAAACGAGTTAAGTCATCTGAACTGCGACGTAATAGCGTTGTTAACAAATAGGAATCATACCTATTCTCTTGAACGTTTATTAATTCTTGCTGATCTATATAGATAGATTTAAAAAGACTAGCCGAAGTAATGGTTAACCCTAACAGTAATATTAGTATCAATAGATAATATTTGGGGGATTGCTCTTTCAATTTGTTCCATCCATTGGATAATATCACTGGCATTATATGTTGAAAAGATCATAAACGTTTATCAACTGTCATTCCACACTTAAAGAATCATTAGCTGATCTTAATCAGTAAAGATGACTTATTTTAATTATTCTGAAAATAATCATTGACCTAGACCTCTGTTTACTAACTATTACTTTCTTTTGAAAAGTCCTAATTTTTTGACTAACTCAATATTTTTAAAGAAATCAGAGTGAATAGAAGCTGTATTAATAGCGGTATTTCCTGATATAAGTAAGAAGCGAGCGATCCACATGAAGAGTACTTAGCTGATTAAGCTTTCTTAGAAGATAAATTTTTACTGTTAGCACAAACACCGTTTTCTTTAAGAGGCGACAAAGAAACTGATGGATCCCAAATTCGCTGCCAAACACTACCAAGCATACTAAAATCAGGCCTCGCACTTACCTTCTCAGCATGACTCTTAACAATCCCCATATTCGTTTGCTCGCCAACAATAAAATTAAACACATAACTACATTCCACACCCATGCGTAAATCAGATAAAACAATATACTGCTCTTCTTGTTTTACTGAATAAAAGCCTTTCGTGAACCATTGTAGTCGTTGTACATTCCATTCATCTTTAAGATTAGTAAGCAGAGAGTCTGACGATTGATAAGCTTCCAGTCTTACCTCCGATGCTGAGTCAAACACAGAGACATAGCCCTCATAATATTGACCATCAGACATAACCAATACCCGCCAAAGTAGCGTAGAAAAAGGCGCAGGTGTACTCAAATAATGATGTGTTTTTATCTGTCGTTCGTTCAGCGCTGTTGTGACTTTATCGTCTATATAAAGCTTTGCCGCCAAAGACCAACAGATATAAAGTGTACTTATCGTCAATGCAAAAGTATTGATTTTTACAGCACTTGCCGGTTTAACTCTGGGCAGAAAAATAACAATAAACGCAAACAACAGCGGTAAGGTATACATGGGGTCAATGATAAACAAATTAGAGACTGCAAAGGGATATTCAGTAATTGGCCACAACAACTGTGTACCGTAAACAGTGAAGCTGTCCAAAATCCCATGAGTAGATAAACACAAAAATACCAACAAAAACCAGTGTTTCTTATAAATGGCCGTAGCTTGATGGCATTTGGTTATTAACCAGGCAATTAAAGGGCTAATGAGCAAATGTACTAATAACGAGTGGCTAAATCCTCGATGGTAAGTAAAAGCTTCGACATCACCGCCATAGGGTAAGAATACATCTAAGTCAGGCAATGTTCCTAAAACGGCACCATAAATAGCCGCTTTAGGACCAACTTTATTACCTAATACGGCATAGCCGACTGCGCCACCCAAGACAGCTTGTGTTAATGAATCCATAATGACCTTGCCGATTTAACAATTATTATTTTAATACGCCTTTATCTACAATTCTAGATCAATTGAGACAGCAAATTTTCTTTGGTTTTTCATACTGTTTCAATGGCTAATAAACTATATTCATTCGGTTTACTGACAATTTTAACAAGAGGCTTGTTGTTCATAGAGCGTTGACATGGCATAAGCTTTCTATGGCATTTAACTCATATAATATACTCATGACAGAGATAGAATAACTAAGGTAATGATTAACATCTTGTTCGACGATCAAAGTTTCATTAGTCTTAGGTAAACTACTCGGCACTAAAGTACCGAGATTTCTCGACGATACTGATAAAAAAACCGCAATTAAGCGGTTTCTATTATGATACTAGTAGGCTTATTTTGCTCTCATATCTAATATTGGCATATTACTACTGCCTAAAATTGTCGCTGGAAGCTTGCCATCCCAGTTTTGAGCCTCTGTTAGCTTAACAATTAAAGGGTTGTTACCCAGTGCTTTAGCTTTAGCCGTAATCGCTTCAGCTTCAGCTAAGCCTTTAATTCGAATAGATTCAGCTTCTGCTATAGCAACGAGCTTAATACC
>NZ_JACGVN010000028.1:0-51477 GCF_014077245.1 Colwellia sp. BRX8-9 | reverse complement strand
ACCTTATCTATAAAACGTTAAGTTAACTACTTTACTCTAAAGTGATGTAGATAACTTATCAAAACAGCTCTTTCGTGGTTCGTTTTGACTGAACCCCTTGGAACTGGAGCGCATTCTAGACATTTCTCGCTGGGCGTCAACCCTTTTTTGTAATAACTTTGAAATAAATGCTTATTCGCTCGATTAACGTACAAACTGTATTTTTATTGTGGTTTAATCAAACAACTAATGCCTTTTGCTCACAAAGCTGGTGCTACAGACAGTTAATTACTGCTGTTATTTATCTTTCGAGTTATCAACCGTATTAAAGTCTTCATCTTTGTCATCACCGACGACATCTTCTAATTTTAACTTATTAACAGAGCGGATAGTCGTAAACGGCCCCGAGCAAGCATAGAAGCCAAAGACGATAAGTAAAACATTCTCTGGGCTAGAAGCGATAATGACGAAGGCGAGTACAATGAGCAAAACCACAAAAAAATTAACTTTCCCCTTCCAATCGACTTCTTTAAAACTGTTGTAACGAAAGTTACTGACCATCAATAATCCTGCAAGCATAGTAATAATGCCAACAACAATGCCATAGTCTTGGCCATTTATTTGATATTCTGCACCAACCCAGACCAAACTGGCAATAACTGCCGCGGCCGCGGGGCTTGCTAAACCTTGAAAAAAGCGTGCATCAGCAATACCCACCTGCGTATTAAAACGTGCTAAACGAAGTGCTGCACAGGCAACAAAGACAAAAGCGGCTAACCAACCAAATTTTCCGTAACTCGATAACGCCCAGTTATAAGCGACAAGTCCGGGGGCTATACCAAAAGAGACCATATCAGCCATACTGTCATATTCGGCACCAAATTCACTTTGTGTATTTGTCATCCGAGCAACGCGCCCATCTAAACCATCAAATATCATGGCAATGAATATTGCTACAGCTGCACTAATAAAATGACCATTCATTGAGGAAACTATGGCAAAAAAACCAGAAAAAAGTCCTGCGGTTGTTAATAGGTTAGGTAATAGGTAAATACCTTTCGAAGGAGTACTGGTATTTGTTTTTTTATCATTCATTATTGTTACAACGCTTGTTTAAAAATATATAGGTATAGTTAATCAAATCTAACATAAAAAACTATCATGGGTATATTAGAGAGTAATAGCATAATAATTCCTCGTTATAATTTGTAAAGTCCCAATTGTATTGTTATATAAAGTATTAGGATTTTTCTTTATATAGTTAATAGGTGACCAATGAGTTTTCGTATTCTGTTATTTGGGCTGATATTTTATTTTGGCTTTTGTTCGGCGAGTGAACTAATGGTTTATCGCTGGGTAGATGAAAACAATGTTGTTCATTTTAGTCAACATCAACCTGTTGGTGATGAGTACACCCAATTTTTAGTGTCTAATCAGTCAAGTGTAACTAGTCGCGCAGACATTATTACCAACCCGCTAGTTTCAGATGACGATGTGATCTCTCAACAAAATCAAGATAACCTCACGGCGACTATAAACAGACCTGAAAAATGTCTAGAGGCACAAGAAAATATTGCCATGTTAATGGCTTTTGATAAGGTACAATATACGGATGAAAAAGGCAGTAAACAGATATTAACAAAAACAGAGAAACAACAGCAATTAGCGATAAACCAAAAACGCACAGAAGTTTACTGTGCGTCTTTAAGTGAAATGCCATAATACAAATTTGTTAGTGCGTAAAAACTAATTCACCGTCACTGACTTCAATACTTATCTCTGCCTTGTTTTTAAAGGCTCCCGACAATATTTTCTGAGCTAATGGGTTTTCAATTTTTTGTCTAATTACCCTTTTCAATGGTCTTGCTCCAAATAGGGGATCAAATCCAGCCAAAGAAATCAGCGCAAGTGCTTCTTGGCTAATTGATAGCTTAATATCTTGGTCTGCTAAACGATCTCTTAGACCGTCAATTTGTATTGCTGCTATTTTTTCTATCTGTTGTGATATTAATGGATGAAAAACAACTGTTTCATCAATGCGATTAATAAACTCAGGCTTAAAATGTAAACTCACTTCTGACATTACCTTAGATTTCATTTCTTCATACTGACCGTCATCAGCAAATTTTTGAATGTGATCAGAGCCAATATTAGAAGTCATAATGATAACAGTGTTTTTAAAATCAACAGTTCGCCCTTGACCATCCGTTAAACGTCCATCATCGAGCACTTGTAATAATATATTAAAAACATCACTGTGCGCTTTTTCAATTTCATCAAGAAGAATAACAGAATAAGGTTTGCGTCGAACAGCTTCAGTTAAATAGCCCCCTTCTTCATACCCTACATATCCGGGAGGAGCCCCCACTAACCGAGAAACTGAATGTTTCTCCATAAATTCAGACATATCGACACGAATAAGTGCATCTTCACTGTCAAAAAGATAATGGGCTAATGCTTTCGTAAGTTCGGTTTTACCCACACCAGTAGGACCTAAAAATAAAAACGATCCTATCGGCTGGCTTGGATCGGCAAGCCCAGCTCTTGAACGTCGGATAGCATTCGAAACACTGATAACCGCTTCGTTTTGTCCTATAACTCGCTGATGCAAGTTATCCTCCATTTGCAGTAACTTATCGCATTCTTCTTCAAGCATCTTAGAAACAGGAATACCCGTTGCTCGACTTAATACATCAGCAATTTCAACTTCAGTGACTTTATTTTTTAATAACGTCATTTCTTGCATTTCTGCTTGGCTTGCTAAGTCGAGTTGTTTTTCTAATTCCGGTATTTTGCCATATTGTAATTCTGACATTTGGTTAAGATCGCCCAATCGTCGGGCAGCCTCTAAGTCAAGCCGAGCTTGTTCTAAATCTGTTTTAATAGCCTGTGTACCATGTAAAGCAGCCTTTTCAGTTTTCCAAATCTCGTCTAACTCATCAAAATTAGTCTGACAAACGCTAAGATCCAATGAGATCAGTCCTAAACGTTTTTTAGAAGCCTCATCTGAATCTTTCTCTAATGCCCGTTGTTCTAATTTCAGTTGAATGATACGCCGCTCTAATCGGTCTAAGTCTTCAGGCTTAGAATCTATTTGCATACGAATACTAGAAGCCGCTTCATCTATAAGATCAATCGCTTTATCAGGTAATTGTCTATCACTGATATAACGATGTGACAAAGTAGCAGCGGCGACTATGGCTGGATCGGTAATATCAACACTGTGATGAAGTTCGTAACGCTCTTTTAAACCGCGCAATATGGCAATCGTATCTTCAACACTAGGCTCTTCGATTAATATTTTTTGAAAACGACGCTCTAAGGCTGCATCCTTTTCAATATATTGACGATATTCGTCCAATGTTGTCGCGCCGACACAATGTAAATCACCACGGGCAAGTGCTGGTTTTAACATATTTCCAGCATCCATCGCGCCATCAGATTTACCTGCACCGACCATAGTATGAAGTTCATCAATAAATAAAATGACTTGCCCTTCTTCTTTGGCTAGCTCACTCAATACCGCCTTTAAACGTTCTTCAAATTCACCACGATATTTAGCGCCAGCAACCAAAGCACCCATATCCAATGACAATACCCGCTTACCTTTTAACCCTTCAGGAACTTCATGATTAATGATACGTTGTGCTAACCCTTCGGCGATGGCTGTTTTACCAACACCTGGCTGACCAATTAATACCGGATTATTTTTCGTACGACGTTGTAAAACTTGTATCGTGCGACGTATTTCATCATCTCGGCCAATAACGGGATCTAGTTTGCCCTGCTCGGCAAGCTCTGTTAGGTTCACCGTATATTTATCAAGTGCTTGTCGAACATCTTCAGCATTAGGCTCATCAACTTTTTGACCGCCACGCACATGTAATATTGCATCTTGAACACGTTGTTCACTTGCCCCAAGCGACTTTAATATTTGGCCTAGTTTTCCTTTGTCTTCAATAGCGGCAAGGATAAAAACATCAGAAGATATATACTTATCACCCATTTTTTGTGCGAACTTATCGCAGAGGTTAAGTAAGTTCCCCATAGCAGAAGAAAGTTGTACGTCGCCACCCGATCCAGAAACTTGCGCAAGTTGTTCTATAACCGTCTCGACTTGTGATCGCAGTGAAAGAACATTAATTCCTGCACTTTTCAATAAGGGTATAATGCTACTCGCGTTCTGATTTAATAGCGCTAACATGATATGCACGGGTTCTATAAATTGATGATCCCGACCTAATGCTATTGACTGTGCGTCTGAAATAGCGACTTGAAATGCTTGGGTTAATCTGTCTAAACGCATGAGGCTCTCCTGCCTAACAAAGAAAAATATTCTTTTATACCTTATAGATAAGGATATAATTGAAATTTTTCAAGGAACAAAATGAAAAGCTTTTGATTTGAAATAAGATTTAGTTTGTTTTTTAAACTTATTTTCGACAAATGATGGAAACCATTCGTCCGGTAATGGTATCTCGTCGATAAGAGTAATACTGCTGTTCATTAGAATAGGTACAATGGTTTAAATGATGAACCTTATTAATACCGAGCGTATTTAGTTGGATTCTTGCTATCATTGCTAAATTGGCTAGGTATTTACCTTTATGTTTTTCCAGCGCTAATGGTTCATTTATAGCAGTGAAAGCCGATACAAATTTTTCTGACTGACTTTCAAAGGCACACTTTACTTCTTGCCCTACTTCAAAAGCATATTCACCAATACAAGGCCCCAACCAAGCAATGATATTTTCATTGTCTGTTTTCATATTATTGACGGTATTGGTAATAATATTTTTAGCTAAGGGTTTCCAACCACCATGGATCGCAGCAATTTCACTGCCGTCTATCGCAGTTAATAATATCGGTAAACAATCAGCGGTCATCACGGCTAAAGCAATATTCTTTTGCCGAGTGATTATCGCATCAGCTACTAAAGGCGTTTTTGAATAAGATTCTATGGTCACAACTTTATTACCATGAACTTGTTCAAGCCATTGAATTTTTGTATTAAGCGGTAAGTATGCGAGTAACGAAGCTCTATTTTTATTGACATTAACCAAGTCATCACCAACATGTTCGCCCAAGTTAAATTGGCCGTATACTGAAGAATAGCTATGATTAGAGGATAACGATTTTTTTTGAGGATGGAGTCTTGTCGAAGTAAAAGCCAGTACATTTAGTACTGGCCATTCTATATTGTAGAGACTGTTATAAATAGTCGTCTGTTGCGTTGATTTTCGAATCTTCACGCAAAACATTTGTTAAATTAACCATATCCTCTGGAATAGGTGCATGCCAAGTCATTTCTTCACCTGTTATAGGGTGAAATAATGACAACATTGCCGCATGTAATGCTTGGCGCTTAAAACTACGCAATAAATCCCGCAAATCTTCTGTCGCATTTTTAGGAGGACGAGGACGACCACCGTAGTTAGGATCTCCAATCAATGGATGGGTTATATGCGCCATATGAACACGAATTTGATGTGTACGACCCGTTTCAAGACGTAATCTTAAACGTGTGTGTAAACGGAATTTTTCCATTACACGATAATGCGTTACCGATGGACGTCCAAAAGGACTAACAGCCATGTGTGTTCTTTTGGTTGAATGACGACCTATAGGTTCATCAACCATACCACCAGCTGTCATTAGACCATTAGCAATCGCTTCATACTCACGCGTTATTTCACGCTCTTGTATAGCATCGACTAAGTTTGTTTGCGCTGCAATTGTTTTAGCAATAACCATCAAACCCGTTGTGTCTTTATCTAGTCTATGGACGATACCGGCACGAGGGACAACATCAAGCTGTGGGCAATGATACAATAAAGCATTAAGTACCGTGCCATCAGGATTACCTGCACCTGGGTGAACTACAAAACCAGCAGGTTTATTAATAACTATAATATCGTCATCTTCATAAACAATATTTAAAGGAATATTTTGTGGTTCAAATCGCACGTCGCCTTCAACTTCAGTTGATATTTTGATCACTTCCCCGCCAAACATTTTCTCGCGTGGTATTATCAAAATAGCGCCGTTTAAAGTAACGTGACCTGCTAAGATCCATTCTTTTATGCGAGAACGAGAATATTCAGGGAACATCTCAGCTAATGTTTGGTCGAATCGTTTACCTAAACAAGTTTCAGGAACCGTATCTGTATGTTGAATTATTTCAGCCATTAAAATTTCTATTTAACTCTCTATAAATTTACTATGAATTAGCGCTGTGCAAGGCAAGTATGCTAGGTTAGAATGCCAGTGTTTATTTTACCTCTTTGCTCTATTAATTACATTAAGTAATTTGCAAAGGGCGTATATTTATTTAACTAATACCTTTAACTAAAACAAAGTAGTGATAACAAAGTCTATGCAAAATTTGACAATAAAAATGATAATACTAGTGCTTTCATTAGGGCTAGCGGCGTGTTCATCATCAAACAAAACCGACATTGAAAAAGTACCAGACAAGTCAGCACAAGCATTGTTCACCGATGCTAGAACTGCGCTTGATAGTGGCTTATATCAACGAGCTATCCAGATTTTATCAGCAATTGACTCACGCTTTCCATTTGGTCCTATCTCTCATCAAGTGCAATTAGACTTAATTTACGCTTATTATAAGAGTGGTAATTCAGCTCAAGGTATTGCTTTGGCGGATCGTTTCCTGCGTTTAAATCCTGATCATGTCAATCTTGATTATGTTTATTACATGCGAGCGTTAATCAATATTTCAACTGAAGAGAACCTTTTTCAAGAATTAGCAGGCATTGATCGTTCAGACAGAGATCCAACAGCTGCTCGCGAAGCATTCAAAGACTTTAAAACGATTTTGACTGAGCTACCACAAAGCAAATATGCCGCTGATGCACGCAAACGTATGATTGGTATAAAATCACGTTTAGCTAAGTATGAATTAACAGTAGCTCGTTTTTATATGAAACGTGATGCTTGGGCCTCAGCAGCAAATCGTGGTAAGTACATTGTTGAATACTTCTCGCCTAGCCAGGAAGTGGAACAAGCCTTAGAGATTATGATTGAGTGTTACGACAAGTTAGATTTAATGGATTTAAAAATTAATGCGAAGCAAGTCTTAGCAGCAAATTATCCAAATAATAAGTTTTTAACTCGTTAAGTTTTAACTGTTTATTAGCATTGAAATAGAAGCTATAAAAATTTGCCTTATCAATAATAAGGTTTAAATTAATAAAAAGCCCATTGAGATATAATACTCAATGGGCTTTTTTTATGATGGGATTAACTGATAAAATTAAATAGCGGCTTCATCTTCTTCACCCGTTCGGATTCTGATCACCCGCTCAACATCAGTGATAAATATTTTTCCATCACCAATTTTACCGGTTTGCGCTGTTTCTATAATAGCATTAACACAACGCTCAACTTGTTCTGTGGTGACAACAATTTCTAATTTTACTTTCGGTAAGAAATCAACCATATATTCTGCACCACGATAGAGCTCAGTGTGCCCTTTTTGTCGGCCAAAACCTTTTACTTCTGAAACAGTCATGCCTGTGATGCCAATTTCACTTAATGCTTCACGCACATCATCCATTTTAAATGGTTTGATAATTGCTTCTATTTTTTTCATTGTTGTTATCCATTAACCGCGAAATATACTTTGAATTGTACACAATTATATCAAATAAACCCAAGCGCTATATTTGTTGTAAGTCATTTAAATTTCAGATACTGAACAAACTAGCCAATACCGGTTACCTATATATTGAAGTATCACAGGTATACGTTACACTAGGATAATTTAACTTATCAAATAACTATCAAAGGAAGTTGAATGGATCCGCAATTGATCATAAATGAAATGAGAGTTTTACCTCAAATAGATGCTGTGTTTGAGATAAAACGCCGTATTGAATTTATCAAAAAAACACTTAAGGCTGCCGGACTCAAAAATTTAGTGCTAGGCATTAGTGGCGGTGTCGACTCTTCTACCTGTGGACGTCTTGCACAACTTGCTATTGATGAGCTCAATGCTGAAGAAAGAATCGCTAATAATAATTCGACATCACCCTATCAATTTATTGCGGTTCGTTTACCTTATGGCGTGCAAGCAGATGAAGAAGATGCGCAGCTCGCTTTGGATTTTATTCAACCGACACATAGTGTAATAACCAATATTTTGAATGCCGTTAATGGAATTCACATTGAAACGCTTAACGCGCTTAACCAAGCAAATATCTTATCGGCAGACGATGCAAAAATCGATTTTTCAAAAGGTAATGCCAAAGCTAGAAGCCGAATGGTAACGCAATATCATATTGCCGGTATTGTTGGCGCACTTGTTTTAGGGACAGATCATTCAGCAGAAAACATTACCGGATTTTTCACTAAATGGGGCGATGGTGCCTGTGATTTAGCGCCTTTATTTGGTTTATCTAAACGCCAAGTACGGTTATTAGCAGAAAATTTAGGTGCGCCAGACTTATTAATTAATAAAGCTCCAACCGCGGATCTTGAAGAATTGGATCCGGGAAAAACTGACGAAGATGCATTAGGTATCAGTTATGAGCAGTTAGATGATTTCTTGGAAGGCAAACCAGTAGCAGCAGAGGTGCAAGCACTTATCATTAAAACTTATCAAAAAACCCAACATAAGCGATTACCTATTCCAACAATCTACGATTAACTTTAACTTGTAAGCGCTAAACTTGTAAATTTAACGTTAACAGCTATACCTAGTAATACATCTACTCTAGCCAACGGACGGCTTAATGTTATGTCATACTTATCGTTTAAAATAATGGGTTTCACTCTCATTGAAACCTTAATCACGCTAGCTATATTAATTTTTCTTACCGCTATAGCTGTTCCTACGTTTGCAGATTTAAGGATAAGAATACGTGTTGATAAAGAGATCACAGCCTTACATCGCCTATTATTATTAACAAGAAATCATGCGGTTAATCAGGAACGTTTTGTTACTGTTTGTCCACTTACCCCTTCTGATCAGTGCTCAAACGAATGGCATAAAACGCTGACTGTATTCTATGATGATAATAAGAACAAAGCGCTTGATGCCTCAAGTGCTGAAGTGATTATAAAAATAAAATCAGCCATAAAGTCAGGCGATAAATTACAGTATGCTCAAGGCAGAACAGCATTAATTTACGCACCCAGTGGACGGCTCGCAGTGTGGGGAGGTAATGGTACTTTCCGCTATTGTCCAAAATCACACAGTAATAAATCAAGAGGAATTATCATTTCAGGCGCTGGGCGGTTTTATTTATCGAGCGACCAAAATATGGATGGAGCCGATGAAAATCGTAGCGGTCGAATCATTAGCTGTCACTAATCTATGACAACAAGCGCTTTTAAAAGGTATAGAGCTTATTATCATTTCAATAATAACAAGCTCTGATATCGATAACAGCAACCTAGCGAAAGAGTGACTTAAGTGATATAACTTAATTATCTTGAAATATTCTCACACAGTTTTGAATATGATGTAATCCCCATAAGACTAACTAATTGCTCTCATGGGTATAACAAGAAATTAAGGCTTATATTATGAAGTATGATTATTTGCAATCAAACAACAAGCGACAGGGCTTTACACTCGTTGAATTGATGATAACTATCGCTATTGGGGCAACGTTAATGGCGATAGCGCTACCAAACTTCAATAGTTTTTTAGTTGAAACACGCGTCGACAATGAAATTTCTCATTTACAAAGACTACTATTAACAGCAAGAAATACCGCCATAAATGCAGAACAATCGGTTACCTTGTGCCCACTTAATGCAAGTAATAGTTGTGATACTAATTGGCAAAACGAAGTCAGTGTTTTTATTGATATAGATGGCGATAAAACTTATGAACCCGCCTCTGACGAAAGAATAGTTGCAGTAAAGGCTAAAATAAAAACTAATGACAAACTTCAGTACGGCCAAGATAGCATTATATACAGACCTACAGGCAACATCACAGGTGGCGTTAGTGCTAGCCCATTTAAATATTGTCCAAAAGACTACCCGGCCAAGTCCAGAGGTATTACAGTAACTACCTCTGGACGTTCATACGTTACCTCAGACACAGATAGCGACGGCATTGATGAAGACCGCTCAGGCAATGAAATTACTTGCAGCTAAGTCTCCTCTTTAACGAGCAGTGTTTTCATCTAATTTTTTTGAAAGAGCATTGGAAAAATCATCATTTGATTTTACACATTCTTTTACTTGATGAACTTGCTGCTTTTGCTTTGAAAAGCCAGTCGCTATTTTTTTACCAACTAACCAATCAGGATATTTTGCCAGTTTATTAGAACCAATAATGCCAAAATGAATAATGTCGTTACCGCCCATTAGTTCAACATGACATTTAATCTTAATTTTTGTCGATTTGTCTGTCGTCTTTGCCACGCTATCAATACTTATAACAAGTAGACTTACAAAAAGTAAGTTGAGCGCTAAGCAATGCTTAAATAACAATTTCATCATATTACTCCCAGCAATTGGTTGATGTTGCTGTTTTCTGACCACTATCGGTTACCGATAAGGTTAAACAAGAAGAATCATTAGTCGCTTGCGTACCTCTCGCCGTAGCTTTAAGGGTATATGTTACCCCAACTACCACAGCATCAATGCTATAAAAGCCCGAGTCTGTAATATAAGGGTCTGCAGACGCACCTAATTTTTTCATATCTGTGGTGTATGCTCGATGATCAATAAAATACTGCTCTTGCAAACTTGCTAAGCGCAACAATTCACGTTGGCCCTCGCTACGATTTGCCCTTGAAATATTATCAATATATGACGGATAAGCAATCGAAGCTAGAATACCCACTATAGCAACCGATATCATTAGCTCAAGCAAAGTAAAACCTTTAACTCGCCGCTTATTTTTACTCACTCTCATTAATTTGACTCCGTTACATAAAGGTAAATTCTTGACGTTTCTAGGCTAACGCCTAACGGAATAATTTTCCCTGCTAATAGTTTTATCGTGGCAATGACTTCTGCTTCCTCTTCATCAGGCGGACAATCGCCTTCGCAAGGTTCTTGAGGCGCTTGTGGGTCTTTAGTTATAATAATTGAAGGAGTATCAGGAATACCGGCCGCTATTTCCCATGTTCTCCAGTCATAGACAGTCGTGCCAAGCGCTAAGTCCACCGCGTATAAAATACCCGAACCATCACTTAATTCACAACTGTTAGGATCAGCAGAGACCGCGGCAGGCGTAAATGAAGTGAAGTAAGCAACGCCATTAATAACAATGGCTGAAGCCGTATTTTTCTCACCATCACCAACGAAATCCATAAACCAACCTTTTTTATTACCGACGTTTATTTCAAGTGTCTGCAGATTGTCGGCAGTTAATGCCTGGCCAAATGGGTTGTTTGTATAGTCATAAAGATCTGTCGCTAAAATAGCCGCGGGTATTGCCAATTGTGGGTGGGTAGGTGAAGCAACAAATGATGTGGTTACAATATTGGCATCTTTAATCATGAAAAATTTATCGTCAGTATCATTGGCCGCAGGTGTTGATCGGTCGCCACTCCCAATAAGTATCGCTTCGTAGGGTCTTTCCTGTTTTGTTACCACGGTTGAACTAGTACCATTAGCATCAACTGATGTAGTTTCTATCGTGTCTGAAATATACGTTCTAGCAATTGAAGGTTCGCTAAAAAAACGGCGATCTGTCGCATGAGTTGTTCCACCCAACTCAGCTAATTTAAAAGCAGTCCACGGCGATGTTCCACTAAAGGGAGCATTGCCTGGCATATCAACACGCCAAAAATTTCCACCGGTATCGCCAAAATAAAGACGATCGGTTAAGCCATCAGAATCACTGTCTAAGATAGCGAGGCTAGAAGGCACGCTATCAGTTATCTCAGTAAATTGAGTATTAGTTGCACTCGTTGCATCAGGGCTTAAACTCCATTTTAGTACACCTGTTTCTGCATCGACCATATAAACAGCTCGGCCTAAGGTATCATCTGCACCAACGGTTAAGTTATCTTTAGTTGTGTCATATCCGCCAGCGAAAAAGAGTACAGGTTTTGGTGTACCATTTTCTATATTAAGCGCTGAAAATCCTATTTTAGGTTGCGACCATGATTGTCCTAAATGGCTAAATCCTGGTGAGCTTGCATCTAGGTGCCACAATAACTTAGGTGTATCGGGGTCACTAACATCCATAGCATAATATGAAGAACCGCCACGACGTAAACCAAAAAATATCCATGCTTTATCACCACTTGTACTATCAATAGACCCATCACCATTGACATCCAGCAAGTATGAAACGGCAGGGCTGTCTATGCCGTATGATTTACCTGATGAAGTAAAGTTTTCACGTAAAGCTTTTATTTTTGAGAAAAATTCTTTAGGCATAAAAGCCCAGTTTTCATCAACCGTTTCACCGTTATCGTCAAACATATGTAAAACACCCGCATTGGTGCCAACGATTATGCGAATATCTTGATCATTACTTGCACCACCATAATTAATAACTAGTGGTTTAGAGTGCAGTGGATCACCAAAAACATCACTACGGATATCTGTGGTTGAACTATCGTTGTCTTCATCATCAACGTCAATTCCCTTGGCCCAATTGAGCATGCCATCAATGTCATCAATTTCAGTATCCAATTCACTTGCTAGCGTCGCTTCGTCACCGTAGGATGTTTCGGCATTCGTTCGTGTTAGTAGCATTAAGGCACCATTAACCCCAATATCACTGACAATAACGCGTGTAGATTTAGTACGTAACATTTCAGCTACGCCACCTTTTTTAACATCGTTACCATCTGGATTGGTATCTGTGCTCCAAAAGGTTTTGGCATTTTTTGAAATATTGCCATTATCATCAATAGCACCAGCACCCGTTCTATCGACTTGTTGGCCATCGGTCACTTTAAGTTTTTTTAAATTTCCTTGCCACCTTGCACCATGATCAGGAACGAACATCGCATAATAAACTGAATCTAAAGTTTCGGTTCTATCAAAATTATTTGAGGCAACCGAAGGAGCTGTAAAGCTAGTATTCACTTCCAAAATATTGGTTAATGCCGATTGAAGTGAAGCCAGTAAGGCACTGGGATCTTTAGCCGGGTAATATTGACCACCCCCCAATTTTGCAGCTTCACGTAATAACGCTCCCGCATCATCAATAGCATCTTGGCCAAACCCAATCGTAAAAAGTGTTGATGATTGCACATCAGGTAAGGTGCTATGTAAATCATGGGTGTGCATCCAACCCGCGAGTGCCGCTAAATAGTTATTAGTACCGTTAACGTTAAACGGTAGGCCGATATCAGGTAAGCTTTGAATATAAGTGTTAGCGGCAAGATCCCTAGTCGGCTCACCATCTGTAATCATAATCACATAAACTTCATTAGTACATGAATTAAAGGGTGATTGATAAACCCCCTCATCTTCAATAGAGGTATCTCTTGGCGGTGTATTACCACGATAAGTATTACCATCATAATTTGAATCATTATCACCAAAATCTACTGACATACCTGCAAAGTAGCGCGAAGCCTCATAAAGTGATTCACATAATGGCGTATTCGTTTCACCATCAATATCTAAATCAATAATATTTACTAATTCAGCGCGAGCTGCTGCGGTCATTTCTTGGATACCAAAAACAATTCTGCCACCATCGCGAACAAATTCGCCAGAATGGTTATAATTAAAAACTTGTAAACCAAAATCAACAGAAGGTGCCGATTCAATTAAATCAGTAACGGTATCTTGTGCTATTTCTAAACGGGTGCGATTAACCTGTTCAAGCGTTTCACTGTTTGCCCAACGCAAATAGTTGTCGGTATAAAGTGTAACAACCTCACCCGACCAAATAACATTTGAATTATTGGCGTTTGCCGTATAATAAACAGGACTTTGTTTCGAACCCTCACCATCGATGGGAAAGCCATCGGGTAAATCAACGACAGAACCGTTATTTGTTTTTATACCTGCATTAACCTCAGGGTTTGCAGGCACTAAATTAACATCATCTTCGCAGTCAATGACATCAATATTAGCGCCATTGTTATCGGGAATTTCTTGCCAGCTACCTGAGTTTCCTTGAAAGGCATATTCACGAATGTGTCCGGTATAAAAGCCAACAGATGCTAAACGTTCACGGGCAGTTGCACAGCTATTAATAGCATCAAGAAAACGACGGCTTTCACCAGGACTATCGGGAACAAGGGAAGAAGAGCCATCAATGCCACCTCGAGTAAAATAAATAAATTTATCTGATAAGGAGTTATCGCTTCCAACCGCGGGGTAAACTGTATTAGGATCATAAGGTTCATCGACTGACTCTAAACTATTCATGCTGCCAGAATTATCAAAAATAATCAGTACTTGTGGTTTATTACCGGTACGCTGTGCTGCATCACCAATATACAGTTCAATATCTTCACTATAAGCAGCAAGAGATGTAAATATCAATGCGCTACATAATAATAATTTTTTCATGATCAGTTCCCCACATTAAGTAGTTGTTGCGATACACCAGAATTAACTTCTATGGTGCTTTTGTTGGTGCGACCATACAGTCGAGTGACCTGCACTTTAAGTACATTACACTTAAATACCTGTACGGAAGAAGCTGCTCGAGAGTGGGGGCAATCGGCTGCAATCTTATACGGATTAGCCAGTGTAATTTCTGCACTGGTATTACTTGCACTACTCACTACGGGTGAGAGTGGAAATTTGGCGATTTCAGAAGCAAAAGCATTGGTTCCACTTATTTGCGTGACTTCTTTATAAATAACTTCATCAATAGTACTAACCGCTTCTTGGGTAGCAACCACTTTTTCTTCACTTGCTCCAGACATTTTCATATCAATGGTGGTATTTTGCATCAATGCAGCAGCAACGGCGGTTAAAGCAATCAAAAAAACTAGTGAAACGATTAGCACAACACCGCTTTGTTTGTGACCTAGTTTTAAATTACCAGAACAAATTAAATAACGGTTTCTTATAACTTTTATGGCCATGAGTCGACCCTCGCATTGTAAAGTGTGATGGTAGAGCTAAATAATAAACGTCGATAATTATCCCCTTTACCTTCACCATCGATAAAGTTGATAGGAAGATCACCAAGCTGATAAGTGTTAAGATTTTCATAATCTCTGTCAGGCAAGATATTTCGCGCTAAGACAAAAATCTTAACGGCAAGTATCCGTACATTACTTTCATTATCCCAGTAAGCTGTTGTCATGTTATCTGCAGAAATAAAAGCATTGACGATACCGTTGTTGGTCGTATCTACGCCATACATAAAGCGGATGTATTCAATGCCTTCAACGACCATATCAAGATTCATCACCGAAGCTTTATTTTGTAATCGACCTTGCACTAGAACCGGCACTTTATTGGTGCCTTGATTGTCTTCACGCACATAGTAAATGTGCTGCTGATATTCCCAGATCTGGCCCAAATTTAGTGTTGGTATGGCAGCGCCACCCGCAAATATCGCAGCCGTATTAGGGTTTGAAATGATATAGTAATTATCACTAGAAATATCGGCTAGCGCTGTCGTTGATGAAACAGCCCTTTTTAATTGCAATACATCAGAACCAATTTTAGCATTGGTAATACAGCCCATTAAGTTGACATT
Organism: Colwellia sp. BRX8-9; assembly: GCF_014077245.1. Taxonomy (NCBI): domain Bacteria; kingdom Pseudomonadati; phylum Pseudomonadota; class Gammaproteobacteria; order Alteromonadales; family Colwelliaceae; genus Colwellia; species Colwellia sp. BRX8-9. Next base: position 35,873 of record NZ_JACGVN010000028.1, on the reverse strand, counting down.
GTTGACTGTTTTCCCCCACAAGGTTCTAAAATGGCCAATAGCTGCAGGGAAACTGGCATTATTAACGCCTTCACCAATACAATCACCAGAAACTGTTGATGGTAAAGGTGAACTTACCAAGCCACTTACATCGAGGTTTCCTGATAAGTCGCCCCAAAAGCTTTGTCGTAATAAGTCATCACTGAGTAAGCTAATCGCATACCTGCCATTTTCTTGTAACTCTCCATAACTGGTGGTCTCAACAGTGGTCGTTTTCATACCAACAAAAACACTTAATATGCCTAGCAGCAACATTAAACCTACCGCAAGCGATATAAATATTTCGATTAAACTAAAACCTCGTTGAGCATTAACCATTATCATCTCTTACTAAACAAAATCAATATTATCTATAATTCGAAGCATTAACATCACGATGAACGTTAACAGTGATTGCTTTGCTTGCCTTAATATATAAAAGCTTCAACCGTAACTTGTCGACGTTTACTGGTACTTGTACCACAGGCGTTGGCCAATGTTGCAGCTGCAGAACTATTGTTATCGGCATCATAACCATCAGCCGTTGCGACTCTGCCCTGCCAGCTGATCACAACAGTAACTGCATTTTTATTATGATCAATACAACCGACAGCACCAACTAAGCCACCAGTATTTTTACCACCAGCAGTAACATCAGCGCCCATAAGTTTGACTTCCCATTCATACAAATCATTGGTGGTCATTTGTGCACTTGTACACAAAGAAGCAACTGAATTACACCTAACGTCAGCGTCAGGCGGAGTATTCAATGCTGCGCCATAAACACCTTGATAACTCTCTAAAGTAAGAATATCAGAATCATTACTGCGCATTCGTTCGATAATATCTTGAGCTAACGCTGAGGCTACTGAGCGTTGCATCGCATCAAAACTGCCTTTCTTAGCTGACGCCTGCATGGCAACCGCACCAAAAATACCCGTCACTAAAATAACTAAAGCGACTAAAACCTCTATTAGTGTCATGCCCTTTTGTACTTGGGCTGGTTTTCTTTTAGGATAACTCGTCCTAAGTGTGCTGTTACCCATGAGACTCCTTAATACACTGACAAAAATTGCTGACTACCCAGAAAAATAATGCTTTAAAATATAGAGTGAATGGGAGATAAATAAAAGAAACAGCATTGATGAGTATACTTTTAAGTGACAAACACAAAACAGACCCAAATAGAATTTTAAAGGCGAGGAGAAGCGAAACTAAGCGTAGCGCTAAGAATTCGATTGAGAACTTATATGTGTTAAAAATCACTAACGTGAACCGCATTAACTCATACCTTAAAAATCTATTATTGAATAGCCTATGTACATAGTTACTATTCAGAATAATAAGGTTAAGTCATGAATATTGTTATTAAAATGCTTTAAATTTAAGCACTCATATAACGGATAAAATTACATTCAACCACTTAACCTGATATTTTAAGATTAGCGCAATTCTATAGGTACCGCAAATACTGTGTTCTCTTCACGACCAGGATATTCGATAACCTCTTGACCACCAAAGTCTTTTAGTGCGTCAATAACTTGCTGGATAAGTATTGCGGGTGCAGAAGCTCCGGCAGTAACACCAATTTTATTAACATTTTCAAGCCATTGTGGTTGAATATCGGCAAAAGTATCAATCAGGTAGGAAGGTGTGCCCAACTTCTCAGAGAGTTCACGTAAGCGATTAGAGTTAGAGCTATTTTTGGCGCCAACAACTAACAGTAAATCAACTTGTGCAGAAATAGTGCGTACCGCGTCTTGACGATTTTGTGTTGCATAACAAATATCGTCCTTGCGGGGGCCTTTAATTAAAGCGAACTTATTTCTCAACGCGTCAATCACTTCTGACGTATCATCAATGGATAAAGTCGTTTGGCTACAATAATACAATTGAGTAGGGTCTTTTACTTCAAGTGTTGCTACATCAGCAACAGACTCAACTAAATAAATCCCGCCATGCTCACTTTCATATTGTCCCATCGTACCCTCAACTTCAGGGTGTCCAGCGTGACCGATAAGAATGCACTCAATATTTTTACGACTGGTACGTGACACTTCCATATGTACTTTAGTCACTAATGGACAAGTAGCGTCAAATACTTTTAGACCACGATCTTTAGCTTGTTGACGTACCGCTTTAGAGACGCCATGAGCACTAAAAATAACGGTATTATCGTCAGGAACTTCAAAAAGTTCATCAACAAATATCGCACCCCGGTCTTTTAAGCCATCAACAACAAACTTGTTATGTACTACTTCGTGGCGTACATAAATGGGCGCACCAAATAAGTCTAACGCGCGGTCTACGATACTAATCGCTCGGTCTACGCCAGCACAAAAACCACGAGGGTTAGCTAAAATAATTTCCATAATTTGTTCCTGAGAGACTCAAAAGTCCTAAGAGTTAACGATTATAAAACTTCAACAACGTCAATAACAAATGTTACTGCTTGTCCCGCTAGCGGATGATTAAAGTCAATAGTGACCGATGTACCGATCACTTCTTTGACCATACCAGGTAACTCTATATTGCCAGGTTGTGTGAAAGTAATGATACTGCCCACTTCTGCTGGTACGTCACTACCAAATTTATCTGCATCAACGTAATGGAAATTATCTGGATTAGGTTCGCCAAAGGCATCTTTTGCTTCGAGGGTAAATTCTTTAGAATCTCCAGCGGCAAGGCCTAACAATTGCGCTTCAAAGGCAGGAGAAATACTGGCATCACCCATAATAATTTTAGCAGGCTTTTTGTTTACTTTGGTACTGTCTGCCGCTGAGCCATCAGATAATTTCATGGTAATATGAGCGATAACTTCAGATTTATCAGTAATTAACATTGTCATTTTATTTCTCGTCTACTTTTGTCTTAGTAATTTCAGTTTTCTTGGCTGAATCACCATTTTTAAAGGAATCAAAAATCATCAATGCCGCGCCAATAAAAATAGCAGAGTCTGCGACATTAAAGGCTGGCCAATGATTATCGGCAATATAAAAGTCTAAAAAGTCGATAACATAGCCAAATAATGCCCGGTCAATTAAGTTGCCCACTGCGCCACTGAGCATAAACGCTAAAGCGATACTTAATAGTGCATTATTCTTTGGCGTTTTAGCCAACCACACTAAAAAAACCACACTGGCAATAGCAGCAATAATGGTAAAGAACCAACGTTGCCAACCGTCTTGGTCGGCAAGAAAGCTAAAGGCTGCCCCTGGGTTTTGTACATATCTCAAATCAAAGAAAGGTAAAATGTTCATCGACTCATATAAATCAAATGAGTTAACAACCAGTTGCTTGGTTACTTGATCAATAATCAAAAATAAAACGGTTAACCATAACCATTTAAAACCCGTTTCTGTAAAAAGTTTATTAATTTTCATATTTCTACTGTGCTAATAGTTGTTGTTATATAACTAATGAGATAGTTAGCATGTTTTGTGAATGTCTGACTAAGACTTTTCAACAAAACTAATCGATGAAATATTGGCTTATTCAAAGCTAGTTCATTCAAGAATAAAGCTAAAGCACACAGCCTAGTTAACTAGCTGAGTACTTTTCTGCAATTCTTGGATGAAATAGCAAAGAATACACAAATATTTAGGCGAATTGGCGTTTCTCGCCCTCACCCTCTACGTTGGTAATACAACGTCCACAAAGTTCAGGATGTTTTTCATCTTCCCCAATGTCTTCAGTTACATGCCAACAACGCTCACATTTGGTGCCTGTTGCTGGTGCAACCGTTAACCATAAGCCTTCAATCTCAGTTGCTAAAGCGCCCGTTGGTGCACTGTCAACTACTTCAACCGTAGCTTTAGAGGTGATCAAAACAAAGCGAAGTTCTTCGCCTAATTGTTGTAATTTTTCAGCAAGCTCTGCGTTGGTATATAAAATAACCGCTGCTTCAAGCGCTTTACCCACTTGTTTTTCTTTACGGGCATTTTCTAGTGCTTTGTTTACTTCGGTGCGCACAAGTAAAATTTCATTCCAGTAATCATTGTTTAAAGTATTACTTGTTTCTGACTTAGGCAAACCATTAAACCAAACACCGGTGAAAACGAATTCGTCACGCGTTTCACCAGACGGAGTCGGTAGCGCTTGCCAAATTTCTTGTGCAGTAAAAGATAAAATAGGAGCCATCCAGCGAGTCATCGCTTCAGCGATTAAATACATAGCGGTTTGACAAGAGCGACGCGCCGTACTGTCTTCTTTCGCTGTATATTGACGGTCTTTAATAATATCTAAGTAGAAGCCACCTAATTCTGTGGTACAGAAGTTCATTAGCTTATGAACAACAACATTAAATTCGTAGTCATCATAAGCGCTAACAATTTCTTTTTGCAATTGTGCAGCTTTATCAACAGCCCAACGGTCAAGTGCAACCATATCGTCAAAAGCGACTGAATCAGTTTTAGGATCAAAACCATTAAGGTTTGATAATAAAAAGCGCGAGGTATTACGAATACGACGGTATGCATCGGCTTGACGCTTAAAGATTTCATCAGAGACAGTAATTTCTTGCGTATAGTTAACTGAAGCTACCCATAAACGCAAAATGTCTGCACCTAACTTACTGGTGATTTCTTTTGGTGTAATAACATTGCCTAATGACTTAGACATTTTGTGACCGTTAGTATCAACGGTAAAGCCATGTGTTAGTACTTGCTTATAAGGCGCTTTACCATTCATCGCTACCGATGAAATCATTGACGACATAAACCAACCACGATGTTGATCTGAACCTTCAAGGTATAAATCTGCAACGCCATCAAATTCTTCACGTGCATTAACAACGGAGTAATGAGTCGTTCCAGAGTCAAACCATACATCTAAGGTGTCTGGTACTTTAATATATTCTTTAGCGTCATCACCAATAAGCTCAGCAGCGTCTAGATCAAACCATGCTTGAATGCCTTTTTCTTCAACACGCTTAGCAACCGTTTCAATCAGTTCAATGCTGCGTGGATGTAAAGCACCCGAGTCTTGATGAATAAATAATGCCATTGGCACGCCCCAAGTACGTTGACGTGAAATACACCAGTCAGGGCGACCTTCAACCATCAATTCGATACGGCGTTGACCCCAATCAGGGATCCATTGCGTTTTTTCAATTTCGTTTAATGAATCTTGGCGTAAACCTTTTTTATCCATGCTAATAAACCATTGTGGTGTTGCACGAAAAATTAAGGGTGTTTTGTGGCGCCAGCAATGCGGGTAAGAATGCTCTATTGCATGGTGATGTACTAAAGTGCCATGTTCTTTCAATGTTTCAACGACATTGGCATTGGCTTTAAAAACATGTTGGCCAGCAAATAATGGCGTATCTTCTAAATAAACACCATTAGCGCCAACAGGGTTAGCTACTTCAAGGTTATATATTTTGCCTACCACGAAATCTTCAACACCATGACCAGGTGCTGTATGTACACAACCCGTACCAGAGTCAGTCGTTACATGCTCGCCTAAGATCATTGGTACAGTAAAATCATAAAATGGGTGTTTAAGTTGCACTAAATCTAAATCGCTACCTTTACAAAACCCTAATGCATGATATTTATCAATTCCAAAACGGTCCATACATGCTGTCACTAGGTCCGACGCTAAAATATAACGTACTTTGCCCTGCTCGGTTTCACATTGTACTAAAGTGTATTCAACGTCGGCATTAACAGAAACTGCTCGGTTAGCCGGAAGTGTCCAAGGTGTAGTGGTCCAAATAACAACCGATACTTCACCTTCACCTTGATGATTTTCAGGGTGATCAAACTTATCAGCAACACTTTGGTCAACTACGGTGAATTTTACGTCAATCGCTGGCGATTGTTTATCTTTGTATTCAACTTCAGCTTCAGCCAAAGAAGAACCACAATCAGTACACCAATGCACAGGTTTGAACCCTTGATGTAAATGACCATTCTCAGCTATTTTACCTAAAGCACGTATGATATTGGCTTCAGTACCAAAATCCATAGTGAGGTAAGGTTTTTCCCAATCAGCAAAAATCCCTAAGCGTTTAAAGTCTTCACGCTGCCCAATAACTTGCTTGGCTGCATATTCACGACATTTTTCTCGAAAAACACTGGCAGAAACTTTATGACCTGGCTTACCAATTTTTTTCTCAACCATTAATTCAATCGGTAAACCATGGCAATCCCAACCAGGCACGAACGGTGCGTTAAAGTCAGATAACGTTTTTGATTTAACAATAATATCTTTAAGAATTTTATTAACAGAATGACCTAAGTGAATATCACCATTTGCATACGGAGGACCGTCATGCAAAATAAATGATTTCTTACCTTTTTTAGCCGCTCGAATTTGGCCGTACAGATCTTTTTCAGCCCACTCTTTTAGCATGTTTGGTTCACGGTTTGCCATGTTACCTTTCATCGCGAAAGAAGTAGCTGGCAAGTTTAGGGTTTGTTTATAATCACTCATTTAAATCATTATCCGTTGTTATATTCGCTAACTGGTGGTTAGCCTCTAATAAGTTAATAGTAAAATCGACATTGGCTTGATATTAATTTTACTATTAACTCACGTATCTGTTTATTTATAAATCTTGAACAAAGGCTTTCGCCTGCTCACTATCTTGTGATATTTGCTTAGTTAATTCATCTAGTGATGAAAATTTTATTTCATTTCTTAATTTATTTAGCATAACCACTTCAATGGTTTGACCATAAATGTCTTCATTGAAATTAAAAATATGTACTTCTAGCTGTTGCCTAATACCAGACACTGTTGGCCTTGAACCAATATTAGCCACACCATAAAAGCATTCTTTAACCGTATTTACTTTTACCACGAAAACACCGGAAATAGGTGAAACGCGTCTTTTTAATAAAACATTTGCGGTAGGAAACCCTAGTTTTCGGCCTCGCTTATCACCATGAAAAACCCGACCGATAATAGAGTAAGCCCGACCTAGCATTCTTTCTGCGTCAGCTAATTGATTATTCTCTAAAGCATTACGTATTTGGGTACTGCTGATCCGACAATTTTCAAGTTTGAAACTTGCGGTATCAGAAACAGCAAAATCAAATTTTTCACCGGCTTGTTTTAGCAGACTAAAATTGCCTAAACGGTTCTTTCCAAAGCGGAAATCGTCACCAATAATTAAATGTTTAATACCTAGCTGTTGAACTAATAAAAGTTCGATAAACTCTGACGCGCTTTTATTGGCAAATTCTCGATGAAAATTAACACAAATCAAACGTTCTACACCCAAATTTTTCAAAAGAAAATATTTATCTCTTAAACGTGTCAATCTTGCAGGAGCCGTCTCAGGAGAAAATAACTCTTGCGGCTGAGGCTCAAAAATCATCACTGCTGGTGTACAATTCAATGCTTTAGCTTTTGCAATTAAAGCCTTTATAACGCGAGCATGTCCTAAATGAACACCGTCAAAATTGCCTATGGTTAACACACAGCCATGATCTTCAGCTTGAATATTGTGGATACCGCGTATTAACTGCATTTAATTAAAAAACCTAAATTTGACTGACATTAGTAGACAAGTGTCGCCATTAATGAATAAAAACCGATAAATTATATATCACTCAGGCTTAAGAATCAGCACCTGAAGCTAATTTCATCAATTTATTTTTCAGTTACTTTAACTTTGAAATCTTTCACTCGAATTCCCAGTGCAGCAATAGAAATAAAATAACTGAGCATACCTAAAGTAATGCAAATAAGTAATTGTTGAATTTGCAAGGTGGTTTCCATCGCTAACCAAACTTTAAACGGGGGTGATAACGTAAAAACAACCACTGCCATTATCCCTGCAGAAAAGATAAGCCGCGCAAAAAACCACCACGTTGTTTTAGACAATGCAAAGATATTATTACTTTTTAAACCATGGTAAAGCATTAACGCATTGAGTGTTGCCGACATAGCTGTCGCGATGGCCAAACCTACATAACCAAAAAAAGGTGCCAACATCAGATTGAAAATCATATTGGCTGCCATCGCTTTAATACCTATTTTTACGGGGGTTTTGGTATCTTGGCGTGCGTAATAAGCCGGCGCTAATATTTTAATAAACATAAAGCTGATTAAACCCGAAATGTAAGCAAATAAGGCATAAGAGACTTGTAAAACAGTTTCTTGAGAAAACTCACCACGCATAAATAAAATCATAATAATCGGCTGAGCTAATACCATTAACCCTGCAAGTGCGGGCCAGCCAAATAAAGAAACAATTTTTAAGCCCCAAGTAATCGTCTCACTAAACTCTTCTTTGTCTTGCTTAGTATGCAATTTAGCTAAACTGGGCAAAATAACGGTAGCTATACCAATACCAAATAACCCTAAGGGAAATTCTAATAAACGGTCGGCGTAATAAAGCCAACTAATCGAGCCAGTGACTAAGATACTGGCTATTAGGGTATCAAGCAGTAAATTAATTTGCGTAACGGAAACGCCAAACAAAGCAGGAACAATAAGTTTACGGATTTTTTTTACACCTTTCGCGTGCCAAGCCCATTTTGGTTTAACAAAGACACCGGCTTTAATTAAAAAAGGTATTTGAAATAAGAACTGAGCTAAGCCCCCTAAAAATACGCCCCAAGCTAATGCAAAAGCAGGATTGTCGAATAAGGGTGACAAGTAGATTGCACAGCCAATAATGCAAACATTAAGTAAAACGGGTGTAAAAGAAGAAACAGCAAATCGACCAAAAGTATTTAAAATCGCGCCGGCAAGTGCGGTAAAGCTGACAAACCATAAATAGGGGAAGGTAATTTTTAGTAGTGATGAGGCTAACTCAAACTGTTGGGCTTTGGGACCATCGTTAAGCCAATCTACAAACCAACCAAAACCAAATAAAATCACAAATAACGGCGAGGCTATCATGCCAATAAGCGTTACTATGGTAACAATTACACCTAAGGTGCCTGAAACTTGAGCGATTAATTTACGTGTTTCACCTTCTTTCAAACTCAGCCCATCGGCCTCATCTTTGGTATGATATTCACTCAACACGGGGACAAAAGCTTGTGCAAAAGCACCTTCGGCAAATAATCGACGTAGAAAATTGGGAATTTTATTGGCAAAGAAAAAAACATCAGACGCTAAACCTGCACCAATAATGTTCGCAATAACAACATCTCGAACCAAGCCGAGCACACGAGAAATCAAGGTCATAAAACTCACTATAAGACCTGATTTTATTAACTTTTTACTCAATGCATAGCTCCAATAAATCGATATAAATCATCATATTCCAAGATGTAATTTTTCATTAATATTATGCAGCTTTTTACCTGTGATAAACAAGTAAATGCAAAGAAGTTTTTAATCTATTTTAAATCCTGTAAATAACAGGTAAAATAGCGTCATTATTTAGTAACCAATAATGATAATTATTATATAATGGTAAATTCATCGTTATTAAGTAAATTAAACCGGTAAAAGGTTTGACAATCGAGCTAAAAAAAGGCATATTTCCTCGCCTTAAATTTAGGCTATATATACAATCATATTTTAGGAGTTCACCTTGGCTAATTCAAAGCAGGCGAAGAAACGCGCGGTTCAATCAGAAAAACGCCGTCAACATAATGCAAGTCGTCGTTCAATGATGCGCACTCTATTCAAAAAAGTACTCGCTGCAATTGAAGCTGGTGACAAAGACACAGCATCTAAAGAATTTGCTGCTGCACAACCGATCTTAGATCGTTTTGCAAGCAAAGGTCTTATTCACAAAAATAAAGCTGCTCGTAGTAAGAGTCGTTTAAACGCTGCTATTAAAGCGCTTTAATTTTTGTTATTGAATTAAAAAACCAGCTTATGCTGGTTTTTTTTTGCCTATTATTTAATTTTTTACCCCGCCAATAAAACAAACTCACTAAAACCTGATCCCATCCCATAGATTAAGACCTTGCGCATCCTGCCATTTTTGGTAATCTCTTTGCGTTATATATACATATTCAAAAAATACGTGAGAATAAAAATGAGACTAACAAAACTCGCTACTGGCCTTTTGCTTGCCACTAGCCTATTAAGCGCTTGTAGTGAAAATAATAAACAACCACGTTCAGCGCCTACTTTATTAGCAGAAGCCAAAAGTCGTTTAGACATATATAAGCCAGTAACACTTAGTGCTGATTTGAGCCACTTGTCTGAAAACCAGAAAAAAATGATCGTATTGCTTATTGAAGCTTCAGATATTATTGATGAACTTTTCTGGCAACAGGCTTTTGGTGAAGACAAAGCAAGCTTCCTTGCTAGTATTGATGATGAAAAGGTCCGTGAATTTGCCCGTATCAATTATGGTCCTTGGGATAGATTAGATGGCGATAAACCTTTCCTTTCTGGATATCAAGCAAAAGCGGCTGGCGCAGAGTTTTACCCTAATGACTTAACCAAAGCTGAATTTGAGCAAGCAGACTTTGCTGACAAGAGTGGCTTGTATTCGGTAGTTAAGCGTACCAGCGATGGCCAATTAACGTCAGTGGCTTTTTCTGAGCTTTATAGCGATAGCATTAATCGTATTGCGGCTATATTAGAAAAAGCATCAAGCTTTGCTGATGATAAAGAATTTGCAAATTACTTAAATTTACGTGCGACAGCAATCCGTCATGATGACTTTCAAGCGTCTGATTTTGCTTGGATGGATATGAAAAACAATCCTATTGATGTCGTTATTGGCCCAATAGAAACCTACGAAGATCAGCTTTATGGTTACCGCGCTGCTTTTGAATCTTATGTGCTGATTAAAGATTTAGCCTGGAGTGAAAAGCTCGCTAAATATGCTGAATATTTACCCGAATTACAAAAAGACTTACCCGTTAAAAAAGCTTATAAAAAAGAAGTACCCGGCTCTGATGCAGACTTAAACGCATATGACGTCATTTATTATGCAGGTCATTCTAATGCCGGTAGTAAAACCATTGCGATTAATCTCCCCAATGACGAAAAAGTACAGTTAGAGAAAGGTACGCGCCGCTTACAACTTAAAAATGCGATGCAAGCCAAGTTCGATAATATTATGTTACCCATTGCTAGTACCTTAATCGTTGCTGAGCAACGTGAAAATGTAACATTCAATGCCTTCTTTGCTAATACGATGTTTCATGAGGTTGCCCATGGTTTGGGTATCAAAAATACCATTAATGATAAGGGCACAGTACGCCAATCATTAAAAGAGCATGCTTCGGCACTAGAAGAAGGTAAAGCCGATATCCTTGGGCTTTATATGATCCGCCAGTTACTCATTAAAGGCGCCATTGAAGAAGGTACATTGCAAGATTATTACACAACCTTCTTAGCGGGAATTTTCCGTTCAGTGCGCTTTGGCGCAACATCTGCTCACGGTAAAGCCAACATGGTACGGTTTAATTACTTTGCTGAGCAAGGGGCGTTTACCCGTAACTCGCAAGGGTTATACTCTGTCAACATTGATAAGATGACTGCCGCTATTGATTCGTTGTCTGAGCTTATTTTAACCTTACAAGGTAATGGTGATTATGAAGGTGTGGCTGCACTTGTTGCAAAAAGCGGTGTCATTAAAGCCGATTTAGCAGAAGACTTAGCGCGTATTGAAGCGGCTAATATTCCTGTTGATATTACCTTTAAGCAAGGTAAAAAAGTGTTAGGTTTATAACACTTTTAAATGAAGTGTCAAAAAGCCTATCAATACGATAGGCTTTTTTGTTAATAAAAAGCTCGAAATAATTTCGCCGTAATCAAGGTCTCCTAAAGTAGTTAGTCATATAAATAAAAGTAGGTTGTTTCATGAAAGCATTTTTATCAATTATTATAATATTCGTTAGCATATTGTCGTTCAACGTTAACGCCAATGACAATAAAGCCAACCAAGCCCCAGACTGGACACTAAAAACCCAAGCCGGTAAAAGCATTTCATTAGCAGACTATCAGGGCAAGCCGGTGATTTTGCATTTTTGGGCAACATGGTGTCCCTATTGTAAAAAATTGCAGCCTAAATTAGTCGAGCTAACTGAAAAGTATAAAAATACCGGCATTGAGATTGTTGCTATTAGTTTTAGTGAAGATGAAGGAGCAAAACCACAAGACTCGATTACTCAACGAGGTTATCAATTTATTACCGGTGTTGAAGGTGAAAAAGTTGCTAAGTTATATGGCGTAAAAGGTACACCAACGACATTTTTTATCAATAGAAGTGGACAAGTTGTTTTCAAATCTACTAGCTCAAATATTAACGATCCAAAATTAGAATTGGCGGTTAAAGAAATCATTAAACCCGCATAAGCACAGTAATAAAAACTAAAATACCGGTACTGACATCATATCAAGTCAGTACCGGTTATAAACTAAAACAAAGCTGCTGTGTTTCTTTGTTATTATGCTCAGCAAAACCTAGCGTTAATCCTATTAAACGTATTCCCCTAGATTGACTACGCAACAGTGCTTTTAACAGTAATTGTTTAAAGGTGTTTTCATCACAGTGGCTGCTTTGCTGCTCAACTGTTGTTTGGGTAAAGTCATTAAACTTAAGTTTAATCCCTTGCTTACTAATAACCATATGTTGATGTTTTTCTAATCTCACTAAAAGCTTCTCATATAAAAGCTCAACGGCACTTTCACACTCTTTTTCACAAGACAAGTCTTGAGAAAAAGTGGTTTCTATCGCTAATGATTTTCTAACTCTGTCGGTTTCTAATTGGCGATGATCAATACCAAAACTTCGTTGATACAATGCAGGGGCAAACTTGCCGACAATAGGTGTTAATACGGCGACAGAACTTGCTCGTATATCTGCACATGACGAGAAGCCGTAACCCAATAATTTTTGTGCTGTTTTTGGGCCAATACCCGGAATTTTTTTCAGTGGTAATTTTTCAACGAAACCACTCACGTCTGCGGGCGTAACAACACATTGACCATTAGGTTTATTTTCATCACTGGCAATTTTAGCAATAAATTTATTAGGAGCAACACCTGCCGAGGCGGTTAGATTGAGTTCATTAAAAATATCACGACGTATTTGCTCCGCAATAAGCGTCGCACTGCCGTTAAACTCTTTGTTATGGGTAACATCAAGAAAGGCTTCATCAAGCGACAATGGTTCAATCAACTGAGTGTAACGTTGAAATATCGCCCTTATTTGTGCAGAAACTTCTTGGTAAACAGCCATTCTGCCTGAAACAATAACTAGCTCAGGGCAAAGTTGCATCGCCTTAATTGCTGGCATTGCCGAGCGAACACCAAATTTTCTTGCTTGGTAATTACACGTACACAAGACGCTTCGGGGCCCTGTACCGCCGACCGCAAGTGGCACATTACGTAAAGACTCATTGTCACGCATTTCAACAGCGGCATAGAAACAGTCCATATCTATATGTATTATTTTTCGGCTTTGAGTCATGTTTTAGTCATGTCTTAATTATAGTAATCATGTTTATCAAAAGTCCCTTATTTCGTTGTGAAAAAATAAAGCATATTTTCGCTATGGGCAACTCAACCTAGACTGTATACAAACACAGTATAAACTTTTAAGTTAATAGTTCAATACTGAAATAATAATTTGACCACTGTTAATTTCATGCTAAATACGTTAATTTGTCGCTTTATTTTTTATCAATGACTAGCTGATATTACTTTTATGATTACGCGCCTTTTACAAACAACTTTTGCCCTATTACTACTTTTATCACCTGCACTAGTGAATGCTCACACCAATGAAGCTAACCAAGCAGAGCTAAAATTACTTGTAGACAATAACTACCAACTTAGTATCGATATTGATGTTTTGCATGTTATTAAAAGTCATCAAAAATCATCAGTAGATGAGGCAGATTTAATTAATCATCTAAAAAACCTCTCTTTAATTGAAATAAAGCAATTACTCTCAAAAATATTGCAAATAATAAATCAACAAAGCGCTTTTATTATTGATGAAGAAAGTGTGCTTGTTGCCCCTTTTTCAGGGCTAACGGTATTTGAATTAAAAGCAAGACTTCGCGCTGACTCACCGACTAAAACCATTAAGCTATTGTCGCAGGGTCAATTGCCACAAAAAAGTAACAACGCAGCCTTGATATTTTCGCCCATCTTAGGGGATGTCTTATTAACAGTCAGCCGTTCAGAGAAATCTTTAGTGCTATCCGGCCAGAACAGCCATCACTTTTCTATTGATGATATCAAGGGTGGTGTACGTAAACTTTCAACAGCCGAAATTAAGCTGCTTAATATTGTTGAGTATATCTATCAGGGCTTTGTACATATTCTGCCGCAAGGGCTTGATCATATTCTATTTGTGCTCGCGCTATTTTTATTAGCCACTAAGACATCGACACTGCTCTGGCAGGTAAGTGCCTTTACTCTTGCCCATACCATTACGCTAGCTTTGGGTATCTTTGGTATTATCAACCTACCTAGCAGCATTGTAGAGCCGCTTATTGCCTTATCAATTGCTTACGTGGCTATTGAGAATATTTTTTATCACAAACTAACAAAGTGGCGCTTACCCATTATCTTTGCTTTTGGTTTACTGCACGGTTTAGGGTTTGCAGCAGTACTTGTTGAACTGGGCTTACCCAAGAGTGAGTATGTCAGTAGCTTAATTTCATTTAATATTGGCGTTGAGTTGGGGCAAATAACGGTCGTTGCCTTAGCTTTATTAGCGACGCGCTGGTTTGCTAAAAAACCTCAATATAGACAATACGTGGTGATACCGTTAAGTGCGCTTATCGCCGTTATCGCTATTTATTGGTTTATCGAAAGAACCTTTTAATACACAACACAGGTCATCTCGTCGTTTAACATTGAGTAGTCAAATGAACAACGGCCTTAAACCTACTTTACAGAGATTTAAGGCCGTTGCCGTATAAACTAAATGATAATGGCTCTATTAATTACTCAGGTTCATAATCCAAGTTAGCTGACAGCCAACGCTCTGCTTGTGGCAATGTCATCCCTTTGCGAGTCGCATAATTAATCACTTGGTCTTTAGCGACTTTAGCGACCGCAAAGTATTTTGATTCTGGGTGAGCAAAGTACCAACCACTAACCGCGGCGCCAGGCCACATGGCAAAACTTGAGGTGAGCTCCATGCCGATGTTTTCTTCAACATTGAGTAGTTCCCACAACAAACCTTTTTCGGTATGTTCTGGACAGGCAGGATAACCCGGCGCAGGTCTAATACCTTGATATTTTTCACGAATTAAATCGTCATTAGCAAGCGACTCTTGTGGGGCATATCCCCAGTATTCTTTGCGAATTTTTTCATGGAGATATTCAGCACTCGCTTCTGCTAATCGGTCGGCAACAGCTTTAACTAAAATACTATTGTAGTCATCATGTTGAGCGGCGAACTCCTTCACTAGCTCGTCGCAACCATAACCTGCAGATACCGCGAAAGCACCAACATAATCTTTAATACCCGACGTTTTATCCGCGATATAATCAGCCAAACAACGGTTAAACTGCCCTGCTGGTTTTTTACTTTGTTGACGCAATTGATGCAATTTCATCAATTGCTTATCTCGGTTTTCATCTGCAAATAATATTAAATCATCTTGTTGACGATGAGCTGGAAACAGACCAAAAACCGCTTTTGCGGTTAACTTTTTACTGTTAATAATATCGTCTAATAAAGCATTAGCATCATTAAATAGATTAGTTGCTTCTTCGCCGACCACTTCGTGTCGTAAAATAAGCGGATATTTGCCTGATAACTGCCAAGTCATGAAAAATGGCGTCCAATCGATGTAGTTTCGAATGACATTTAAATCAAGATCATCAAGTACCGTAACACCAAGTTTATTGGGTATTTTAGGGGTATAGTTTTCAAAACTTATCGGCGCAGCATTGGCGCGTGCATCTTCTAATGATATTAAGCTTGAACGTGGTCCTTTTTTATAATGACGCTCTCGCACCCGCGCATATTCATCATCTTGACGCGCTAAAAATGCCGCACGTTTCTCACTATCATCTGAAAGTAAGGTACTAACGACTGAAACTGAACGTGACGCATTAGGCACATATATAACCGGATGTTGATATTGTTGCTCTATTTTAACGGCAGTATGAGCTTTTGATGTTGTCGCGCCACCAATAAGTAACGGCAAGTCAAAATTAAGACGTTTCATTTCTTTAGCAACATGCACCATTTCATCAAGTGACGGTGTTATCAAACCTGACAATCCAATCACATCGACCTTTTCGGCTTTCGCCACGCGTAAGATGTCATCACAAGAAACCATGACACCTAAATCAATAATTTCGTAGTTGTTACACTGTAAGACAACACCGACTATATTTTTACCAATATCGTGGACATCACCCTTTACTGTTGCCAGTAAGATTTTGCCGTTTGATTTTATTTCAGTTTTTTCAGCTTCAATGAATGGATTTAAATGAGCAACAGCTTGTTTCATCACTCGGGCTGATTTTACCACTTGTGGCAGAAACATTTCGCCAGCACCAAATAAATCACCAACGGTATTCATACCATCCATTAATGGTCCTTCAATAACATCAAGAGGTCGTTCAGCCACTAGCCTTGCTGCTTCAGTATCTTCGACAATAAATTCATTAATGCCTTTAACCAAAGAGTATTCTAAACGCTCTTTAATCGGTAGCTCACGCCAGGTTAAATCAGCCTTATTGTTTTTGCTCCCCGCTTGCCCACGATAAGACTCAGCCACATCAAGTAAGCGTTCTGTTGCATCGTCATCGCTATTTTGTATAACATCTTCAACAGCAAGGCGGAGATCGTCAGGAATATCTGAATAAATAGCTAACTGACCTGCATTTACAATGCCCATGTCCATACCATTTTTTATTGCGTGGTATAAAAACACCGCATGAATCGCTTCACGTACTGGGTTATTACCACGAAATGAAAATGATACGTTAGAAACACCGCCCGAAATCATCGCATGAGGCAGGTTTTCTTTTATATCGGCAACCGCTTCAATAAAATCTACCGCATAGTTATTATGCTCTTCGATACCGGTTGCTACCGCAAAAATATTGGGATCAAAGATAATGTCTTCTGCAGGAAAGCCTATTTCATTGACTAAAATTTCATAAGCACGTTTACATATTTCATACTTACGTACCCGTGTGTCTGCTTGACCTTGTTCGTCGAAGGCCATAACAATAACAGCCGCACCATAACGGCGTAATAGTTCAGCTTGTTTACGGAAGTTTTCTTCGCCCTCTTTCAAGCTGATTGAGTTAACAACCCCCTTGCCCTGAATACATTTCAAGCCTTCTTCTAAAATATCCCATTTAGAAGAATCAAGCATAATAGGCACTTTTGCGATATCTGGCTCACCAGCAATTAAATTCAAATAACGGATCATCGCCGCTTTTGAATCAAGCATGCCTTCATCCATATTTATATCTATAATTTGCGCGCCATTGGCAACTTGTTGCAGGGCAACAGCGACGGCTTGTTCGTAATTTTCTTCGGTAATTAAGCGCTTAAATACAGCAGAGCCAGTAACATTAGTTCGTTCGCCAACGTTAACAAATAATGAACTTTCCTCTATGGTTAACGCTTCAAGCCCGGACAAACGACAAGCAATTTTCCTGGCGCTAATTTCCCTAGGTTTTACATTGGCAACCGCATCCGCCATACCTTTTATATGCGCTGGCGTTGTACCACAACAGCCACCAATAATGTTAAGGAATCCCGATTCAGCCCACTCATTGACATGAACATTCATATCTTCGACGCTGAAATCGTATTCACCAAAGGCATTAGGCAAACCTGCATTAGGATGAGCTGAAACAGCAAAGTCTGATATTCGACTCAATTCTGCCACATATTGTCTTAGTTCAACCGGACCTAATGCACAGTTCAAACCAAATGAAATAGGTTTTGCGTGGCGCAATGAATTATAAAAAGCTTCGGTGGTTTGTCCTGACAATGTTCTGCCTGATGCATCAGTAATGGTACCCGAGACCATTACAGGTAAACGTAACTGTAATTCATCAAAAACAGTTTCAACCGCAAAAATAGCCGCTTTAGCATTTAAGGTATCAAAGATAGTCTCAATAAGAATAATATCTGAGCCACCTTCAATCAGTGCTTTCGTTGATTCTATGTAGGCATCTTTTAATTGATCAAAAGTCACATTTCGATAAGCAGGATCGTTAACATCGGGTGAAATAGAACATGTTCTGTTCGTTGGCCCTAAAACGCCGGCAACAAACCTTGGTTTATCAGGGTTTTTAGCGGTGAATTCATCCGCTGCTGCACGGGCTATTTGTGCCGCCGCTAAATTGATTGCCGCACTGTACGACTGCATATCGTAATCTGCCATCGCAATCGTGGTGGCATTAAAAGTATTCGTTTCAATAATATCAGCACCCGCTTCAAGGTATTCATAGTGAATAGCTTTAATTACCTCGGGTTGTGTAAGCACTAACATATCATTATTGCCTTTGACATCAAGATGCCAATCAGCAAACTGTTCACCTCGGTAATCTTGTTCTTCAAATTTATAGGCTTGGATCATCGTCCCCATAGCACCATCTAAAATAAGAATTCTTTTTTGTATTTGTTGCTCAAGACGACTAAATGATGCTGATTTTTTCATACGATTTCTCTACTTTTACTTTCAAACTTAATTTAATGACTAGATATATCCGACACTGTTTATATTTCTGCGTCTGGGTGTATTGCTTTAATATTTGTTGCATCTAGCTTGTACGGTGTGATCTGATAAACATAATAGTTTAACCAATTAGTAAATAATAAACTGGCATGACTACGCCATGAACTGTGTGGCACTTTTGTTATGTCATCATCAATATAATAATTATTGGGCATAACTGCATTAACATCAGCCTTAAGATCACGTTGAAACTCTTCATCTAGCGTGGTTGAGTCATATTCTGGATGTCCGGTTAAATAGACTTGTTGTTTATTTTTGCTCGCGACCACATAAACGCCTGCTTGTGGAGATTCAGCTATAATTTTTAATTCAGGAATTGATAGGTAATCAGACTTATCAATATATCCAAATCGTGAGTGTGGGACATTAAAAAATTCTTCAAAGCCGCGGGTAAGCTGTTCTTTTTGGTCGATGGGGCTATGCTGAAAAACACCAGATAATTTTTCTTTTCTTAAATGTCGTCGCAATCCATAGTGATGATATAGAGCGGCATGAGCAGCCCAACAAGAAAACATTGTTGAGGTGACATTTTCTTCAGCCCAATCAAATATTTCACAAATTTTATCCCAAAAAGTTACTTTCTCGTATTCCATTAACGCCAATGGTGCACCGGTTATAATTAAGCCATCGTATTGAGTATTTTTAATGTCATCAAAGAGGCGGTAAAAATTATCTAAGTGCTCTTTCGGCGTATGTTTCGATTCATTGGCGTGAATACGCACAAAATCGACATTTATTTGTAAAGGTGTATTAGACAATACCCGTAATATTTGAACTTCTGTTTCAATTTTATTAGGCATTAGATTGAGAATAGCGACTTTCATTGGGCGAATTTCTTGACTTGCCGCTCTACGCTCAGACATTACAAAAATATTTTCTTCACCTAAAATAGACAAAGCAGGTAATAAATCTGGAATTTTAATGGGCATAGCGTTTACCTAATCAAATAATGTCAAACAAGCATGAACACTTCGTTCTCTACTTTCATTTATTAACTTATATTCTGGCTACCAATCAACATACAGGTTTCGACTAACTCAAGCACTACGAATGATAACGGATATATAAATATTATCATTTTATGGTACGTGTATTTTTAGCTATGTCAACATCTAAACGTATAGACGTCTATAATGTTTTTTACGTTAATATTATTTGTCATCTATAACCCTAGCGAGTAAATATTGGTGGAACTAGCCTAATAGAGTGCTACGTAGAAAAACGGGGGGGTATTCGGGCAGTAAAGATGCTTAGGTAAAACACTATATCAGCATATTAAAGAACGATGGCATAAGAGAGCAAAGTCATTAATTAGATATAAAAAAGCCACTGTAAATACAGTGGCTTAATAATGGTTTAAACTTTTATGTTTAATGTGTAATATTTATTCTACAGCTTCTTCTTCTTTAGCTGGTTTTTCACTTGCTCTTACACTTTTAATTAACAGTAAGTCGCGTAAACGCTTATCAAGTTCTTTTGCCATTTCAGGTTTTTCTGCTAAAGATTTAGCCGCGTTTGCTTTACCTTGGCCAATACGATCGCCATTGTAGCTATACCAAGAACCGGCTTTTTCAACCATGTTATGCAAAACGCCTAAATCAATTAATTCACCTAAGCTGTTAATACCTTCGCCATATAAAATCTGAAATTCTGCTTGTTTAAAAGGAGGCGCTATTTTGTTTTTAACCACTTTTACGCGGGTTTCATTACCAATAATTTCGTCGCCTGCTTTTACAGCACCGATACGTCGAATATCTAAACGAACAGAAGCATAAAACTTAAGTGCATTACCACCCGTTGTGGTTTCAGGAGAACCAAACATTACACCAATTTTCATACGAATTTGGTTAATGAAAATAATCATGGTATTTGATTTTTTCAAGTTACCTGTCAACTTACGCATTGCTTGTGAAAGCATACGGGCTTGTAATCCCATATGAGAGTCACCCATATCGCCTTCAATTTCTGCTTTTGGTGTAAGGGCAGCAACAGAATCGACAACAATAACGTCTATAGCACCTGAACGCGTTAGCATGTCACAAATTTCCAATGCTTGCTCACCGGTATCAGGCTGAGAAACAAGTAATTCGTTAATGTTAACACCTAACTTTTCAGCATAAATAGGGTCAAGTGCATGCTCAGCATCAACAAAGGCACAAACTTTACCGTTACGCTGAGCTTCAGCAATAACTTCAAGCGTTAACGTTGTTTTACCACTTGATTCAGGACCATAAATTTCAACAACACGCCCAAGTGGCAAACCACCCGCACCGAGTGCAACATCAAGCGCCAATGAACCTGTAGAAATGGTTTCAACATCCATGGTGTTATTATCACCAAGCTTCATAATTGAGCCTTTACCAAATTGTCTTTCAATTTGACTTAATGCTGCTGCTAATGCTTTTTCTTTATCATCTTTCATGTTTGTTCCGCCGATGTTGCTAAGATTTCGTTTTGATGAAGCAAGTATACTGTATGACCGTACAGTATCAAGCTTTTTTACAACTATTTTAATTATATTATCAAAAACAAAACAAGGTGACTTATAAGTTATTGATAAAAAAAAGAATAACAAGCACCGATAACTTTTAACTATTACTCATCAAAAAGTTACTATTTATATTATCACGGTAAAATCCTTGCCTAAACTTTATCGTATTCAGTAAAAATTTTAGTTAAATAAATAGAGTCTAAATTTGCCAGTTATGACATAATTGCCACCTTACTCTTTCATTGAACTTATGAGTTACCGCATAGAAATGACCACAGCAAACTTAGACTTATCCTCACACACCCCTATGATGCGCCAGTACTTAACCATTAAAGCTGAGTTCCCTCATATTTTAATTTTTTATCGCATGGGTGACTTTTACGAGTTATTTTTTGATGATGCGAAAAAAGCATCTGATTTGCTCGATATTTCATTAACCGCTCGCGGCAAGACAGGTGGCAATGCAATACCTATGGCAGGCGTTCCCTATCATGCGGTGGAAAATTATCTAGCAAAATTAGTACAACTGGGTGAATCTGTTGCTATTTGTGAACAAATTGGTGACCCAGCAACCAGTAAAGGCCCTGTTGAACGTAAAGTTGTTAGAGTTATTACCCCAGGTACGGTGAGTGATGAAGCATTATTACTTGATAAGCATGACAATCTAATTGTTGCGGTAAGTGAAGGTAATAATAAGTCATCGCAACGCTTTGGGCTGTCTTATCTTGATATGACCAGTGGTCGCTTTGTACTGACTGAGCCAAATACCATTGAACAGTTACAAGCTGAACTACAGCGTTTATCTCCTGCTGAATTACTCTACAGTGAATCGTTCTCAGTGCCAGGGTTACTAAAAGGCTATCAAGGATTAAGAAGAAGACCTGAATGGGAGTTTGATTTAGACACAGCTACTAATTTACTAAATACACAATTTGGCACTAAAGAACTTTCTGGCTTTGGTGTTGGTGATAAATCATTAGGCTTAATGGCCGCTGGTTGTTTATTTCAATATGTAAAAGAATGTCAACGCAGTGCGCTTCCTCACATTCGAGCCATTATTTGTGAGTCTTCTGCTTCTGGTGTCATTTTAGATGCGGCAACTCGTCGTAATTTAGAACTCACGCAAAACTTACAAGGTGGCTTTGAAAATACCCTAGCATCGGTATTAGATAAGTCAGCGACACCAATGGGTTCTAGATTACTAAAACGTTGGTTACATTTTCCTTTACGTGATTTAAACATATTAACTGCACGTCAAAATGCAATTAGTGAACTATTGTCACAAGATTTAACGACTGAATTATTTAGCCAACTTAAATCTTTTGGTGATATTGAGCGTATTGTTTCTCGCATTGCCTTACGCTCTGCGCGTCCAAGAGATTTTGCTCGTTTACGTAATGCTTTAAATCAATTGCCTGAACTTCAGCAACATTTACAAACTTGTCAGCAAGCACATATCACTGAATTAGCGTCAAAAAGCTTTCCAATACCCGACTTACACGACTTATTACAGCATGCTTTAGTTGAAAACCCACCCGTTCTTATCCGTGATGGTGGCGTTATTGCCAAAGGCTATCATGAAGAACTTGATGTCTTACGTGACTTAAGTGATGGAGCAACTGAATTTCTTGCCCAACTCGAAGCGCGTGAAAAAGAACGTACCGGTATTAGTTCCTTAAAAGTAGGCTATAACAGGGTTCATGGCTTCTTTATTGAAATGAGTCGTACTGCCGCGAACGATGTACCTGATGATTATATTCGCCGACAAACCTTAAAAAATAACGAACGTTTTATTACCAATGAACTAAAGCAACACGAAGAAAAAGTGCTTAGCGCACAGAGTAAGTTTCTCGCCTTAGAAAAACGTTTATATGATGAATTGTTCGATTTAGTGTTACCTGATTTAGAAAAACTGCAATTACTTGCTCAAGCTGTCGCAGAACTAGACGTTTTAAATACCTTTGCAGAACGCGCAGAAAGCCTAAATTATGTTAAACCAAGTCTAAGCCAAAATGACGGTATTGAGATTAAAGCCGGTCGTCATCCTGTCGTTGAGTTAATGACTAGTGAGCCCTTTATTGCTAATCCTGTTACCTTAAATAATGAACGTAAGATGTTGATCATTACGGGTCCTAATATGGGCGGTAAATCAACCTATATGCGTCAAACAGCGCTCATTGTTTTATTGGCTCATATTGGTTGCTATGTCCCTGCTGATGCGGCAAACATTAGTATGGTTGATCGAATATTTACCCGTATTGGCGCTTCTGACGACCTAGCGAGTGGTCGTTCAACCTTTATGGTTGAAATGACAGAAACCGCAAACATTCTCCATAATGCAACAGAAAAAAGTTTAGTGTTACTTGATGAAATAGGCAGAGGAACCAGTACTTATGACGGTTTATCTCTTGCTTGGGCTTGCGCTGAAATGCTGGCGATTAAAACTAAAGCCTTTACTTTATTCGCTAGTCATTATTTTGAGCTAACCCTGTTAGCCGATCAGATACCAAGCTTGGTTAATGTTCATTTAGATGCGGTTGAGCATGGTGATACCATCGTCTTTATGCATACCGTTCAAGAAGGCGCTGCAAGTAAGAGCTTTGGCTTACAGGTTGCACAACTTGCCGGTGTGCCTAAGACCGTTATTCAACGGGCTAAACAACGCTTGGCTGAACTGGAAAGACAACAAGCTCCTTCTGTTATCAATGTCGAACAACAACCCTTTGAGCAACTTTCATTTATTGATAACACTCACCCCGTACTCGAGTCATTGTCATCAATTGATGTAAACGATTTAACCCCCAAACAAGCATTAGATTTATTATTTGAGTTTAAAAGTAAAATGTAGCCCTTAATAATAAGTAAAAAAAACCAGCAATTGCTGGTTTTTTGTTTTATCGAAGCTAAAATATCTACGCTTGAAACAAGGCTTCAATCGATAAGTCTTGTTGACTTAAAATATCACGTAAACGCTTAAGCGCTTCAACTTGAATTTGACGAACACGTTCACGTGTTAAACCAATTTCTACGCCAACATCTTCTAATGTTGCCGCTTCATATCCTAATAAGCCAAAACGACGGGCAAGTACTTCACGTTGCTTAGAGTTAAGTTCGTTTAACCAGTGAATAATATTATTTTTAATGTCAGATGTTTGCAAGCTACCTTCTGGACCACCACTTTTATCATCCGGGATAACATCAAGTAATACTTTATCGTTTTCACCACCGAAGGATGAATCGACTGAGGTCATACGTTCATTTAGACGCAGCATTTTAGTGACATTAGCGACTGGCACATCAAGCGCTTCAGCAATATCTTCAGCGGTAGGTTCGTGATCAAGCTTTTGTACTAATTCACGCGAAGTGCGTAAATAAATATTGAGTTCTTTAACGACATGGATAGGGAGACGAATAGTGCGTGTTTGATTCATAATGGCACGTTCGATCGTTTGACGTATCCACCATGTTGCATAAGTTGAAAAACGAAATCCTCGTTCGGGATCAAATTTTTCTACTGCGCGGATCAAGCCTAAATTACCTTCTTCAATAAGGTCAAGTAAGGGTAAACCACGATTATTATAACGACGGGAAATTTTAACAACTAAACGCAGATTACTTTCGATCATCCGTTTTCTTGAGGGTTCATCACCTTTAAGGGCAAGGCGAGAAAAGTACACTTCTTCTTCAGCGCTAAGTAATGGAGAAAATCCAATTTCGCTTAAATATAATTGAGTGGCGTCTAAATTCGATGGTACATCTTCTCTATCTTTAGATGATGATCTAGTTGATTCTTTTTTATCTACACTAGTACTTACCAATTCTTTTTCTATACTCATGCTGTATCTCCCAAGATTTAGCAAAGCCAACTATCAATGATTAAATATGCACACTAACTCCAATTTATTATTATTATTATTTGTTGTTATTTAGACAGGTACTTCATAGGGTTTACTGATTTACCACGAAAGCGAACTTCAAAATGAAGCATGACTCTTTCAGCGTCTGTATCACCCATTTTCGCTATAACCTGACCCGCTTTTACCGACTGTTGTTCTTTCACTAAGATACTATCGTTATGAGCATAAGCACTAAGGTAATCATCATTATGTTTAACAATAATTAGCTGACCGTATCCTCGTAAAGCATCTCCGGCATAAACCACCACGCCATCAGCTGTCGATTTAATCGAGTCACCACGTATACCTGCGATGTTTATTCCTTTGTTACCTTGTTTTGCTGTAGAAAAACCTTCAATAACTTTTCCTTGAGCAGGCCACAACCAATTTCTTATTTTTTGAGAAAAACTTGTGCCATTTGCAGAGGTTTTATTGTTTACTTTTTGCCCTCTTACATTTTTACCATACGCCTGCTTTTTATTTGATGCAACAGGTTTTTTTACCCTTGTTGGTATGTTACTTTTCGGCTTTTCATTGCGCGCTATATTACTAGTGGCTTGGCTCGAATTTTTAACTAAAAATAATTTTTGTCCAGGGAATATTTTGTAAGGAGATACCAGATTATTAAAAGTGGCTAAGCTACTAATATCAACATTAGCTCGCCAAGCAATAGAATATAAGGTTTCACCTTTTTTAACGATGTACTCGCGACCTTTTAAGCTATTTTTAACACGCTTACTTAATGGAACTGAGCCTTGAACATCAACAACGGGGGCCGGTTTATGGTTAGAAGAACAACTTACCACAGACAAACTAAGCACTAAAAAAACCACATAAGTGATTTTTTTAGTGCTTAATAGAGCATAATTTTCACGATTTAAAATCAAAAAACCATCCTAGTGTCGTCTGTATTGATTTAACGAAAAACAAAATAGGCCACAATAATAAGCGCAACAATTAGCCAACCCAGTATATCTACCCATTGTCTTATCTTTTGTTCCATGGCGGCCCCTCCCCAGCGAATAATACCGGCAACCAAGAAAAATCGCATTCCACGACCAATTGCTGAAGCAATTAAAAACGGCAGAAAAGCCATATGTAAGAAGCCAGCACTGACTGTGAATAATTTATAAGGGATCGGTGAAAATCCAGCAATAAAGACGACCCAAACACCCCACTGCTGAAACCACAGCACAACGGCGTCAAAAGCGTCTTGCTTACCCATAGCGGTAATTGCCGGTTGTATCCAAGGTTCAAACATATAATAACCGAGTAAATAACCAACAGAGCCTCCCAAAATTGAAGCTATCGTTGTTAATGTGGCGTAAGACCATGCTTTGTGTGGTTTAGCCAGCACCATGGGTGCTAGAAGCACATCAGGGGGAATAGGGAAAAATATAGATTCAGCAAAAGTTAATAGTGCCAACATTCTTGGCGCAAATTTATGTTCAGCAAAACGAAGTGTCCATTCATACATTTTTGAAAAAATTTTCAATTAAATCATACCTTTTTTTCAGATAATAAAGAGTGAGTAATATTGTTTAGTTTATTTATGCAAAGACTGCAATACTCTGCAGCTAATTTAGGGCTATGGCATTAACGTACCGGCACAATTTTTTATATTAAGCGATGAAAAATTAAATTAACGCCCCGGGCACAAGCGGTACAAATTTAACCATTTCAACTTGTTGTTCTTTGTACTCATCGCCATGACGAGTAATAACTTTCAGTATTTGCGTATCTGTGCCAACAGGTATCACTAAGCGCCCACCATCAGCTAACTGTTCCAGTAATGCCTTAGGCACTTCGGTTGGCGCTGCAGTAACAATAATCGCTTGAAAGGGAGACTTACTACTCCATCCTTGCCAGCCATCACCGTGCTTCATTGAGACGTTATTTAAATCTATTGATTGCAAGCGACGTTTCGCCTGCCATTGTAATGCCTTAATACGCTCGACCGAAAAAACTTTAGCGACCAATTGTGTAAGGATGGATGTTTGATAACCAGACCCTGTCCCTATTTCTAGAATGCTGTCAGGGACACCGTCCGCTAATAATAATTCTGACATTTTTGCCACTATATAAGGTTGAGAAATAGTTTGTCCCTGCCCAATAGGCAAAGCCGTATTGTCGTATGCTTTATGCGCTAAGATTTCAGGAACAAAAATATGACGAGGTGATTGAGCAATCGCTTGCAACACCCGCTGATCACGTATCCCTTCTGCGTATAATTTTTGCGCTAATAGCTCGCCGCTACGACGTGATTTACCGCTCACATTGCTCCCTACCCTTACATTCATAACCTGCTCTTTTTATTTTTTTTATTTTCAAATTAACATGTGATTTATCTAAAATTTAGCAATAACTCAACGGTAACTTAAATGATTAAGTCGCCGACCCAACGAGTGATCGATGCCAAACTATCATGGGCGGTCATATCAACAGTTAACGGGGTTATCGATGCATAACCATTGGCAATAGCATGAAAGTCTGTACCTTCGCCACAGTCTTGCTCTTGGCCTAATCGACCGTACCAATATATATCACGTTGCCATGGGTCTTGAGTTTTTTCCATCATTTCTGCTTTATGACGATTACCCAAGCGTGTCACCTTGACACCTTTTAATTCACTAAGCGGAATATCAGGGACATTAATATTGATAATTTGATCGACGGCTAATGGATGAGATTGTAAACGTTGAATAAATTTTGCCGTAACCACGGCAGCTGTTTGGTAATTTTGTTCACTTTGACCCACCAAGGAAACAGCGATTGCTGGCATTCCCATATGGCGCCCTTCTGTTGCCGCCGCGACCGTACCTGAATATAAAGTATCGTCGCCTAGGTTTGCGCCACAGTTAATACCGGCAACAACCAAATCAGGTGTAACCAGCTGACTGATACCAAGATGAACTGAATCGGTTGGCGTGCCGTTTACTGAAATGAAACCGTTGTCTAACGTTTGAATGCGTAGCGGGTTCATTAGCGTTAAAGAGTTACTGGCACCACTACAGTTTCTATCGGGTGCGACTACCGTTACCTCAGCCATTTTTACTAATTCGTCGTATAAAACTTTAATGCCTAAAGCATGAACACCGTCATCATTACTGAGTAATATTTTCATTAGTTTACCGCTCGCTCTGTCATATCTTGATAACTGATTAATTCACGTAAAATGGTGGTTGCATAACAACCAGAAGGCAAAAAGAAGCTCAATGTTATGGTGTCATCAACCGACTTTATACTGCCTTCAGTTAACGACAACCTAATTCTACGTCGTTCTTGCTTTAAACCAAACTTAGCTAAACCTTGGCAAAAGTCAGCGTAACCATCGGCAACCTGCTGCTCTAGCTGTTGTGATTCACCTTGCGACATTAATTCGCCAGCGCCCCACAGCGCAGCCGTTAGGTCGATATCTTTTTCTTGAAAGCGTTGACGAATGGTTGCGTCAATTTCATCAGCCAAAAATACCGACTGTGTACCGCTTAACATAAAAACATCACCCGTTTGTAAAGATTCAAACTGATTTTTTTCAATACGAGTACTGATTATTTGATTAAATATTTCTGAGCGAGCCGCCGATAAATACAGGCCTCGTTTCTTTTTATCTTTTACTTTCTTACCTTGAAATAACTCCAACGCTCTTTCAAGGTTGCCGCCATTAATACCAAAGCGTTGTTCACCAAAGTAGTTAGGCACACCAAATTGGCTAACCGCAGCCCAGCGGCGTAAGACATCATCGGTATTACTGACATTACGTAACACTAATTCGAAGCGATTACCTGACAACGCTCCGATGCGTAACTTTTTGTTATGACGTTGTTGGGAAATAACTTCAACACCTTCAATGGCTAAGTCACTTAAATCATAAATCGCTTTGCCTGGTAGGTGAATACCGAACCACTGCTCGGTAACAGCAAATCTGTCTTTTA
Source organism: Colwellia sp. BRX8-9 (assembly GCF_014077245.1). NCBI lineage: Bacteria > Pseudomonadati > Pseudomonadota > Gammaproteobacteria > Alteromonadales > Colwelliaceae > Colwellia > Colwellia sp. BRX8-9. The sequence goes on along the minus strand of NZ_JACGVN010000028.1, from coordinate 6,919 downwards.
AGCCGGCATAAGATACTAAGCCTTCTTTTACCTTAAAGTATTTAGCCAACTCTCGGGCAACAACCAGCGTATTGGCGCCAGTTTTTCTCAGGTGAATAAATAAATGTTCGCCTTCGCCGCAAGGTTCAAAAGGTAATTTTTCAAAGACCTTAAAATCAGACATTTCACTACGAAGTTGGCCAGTTGCATTCGGTTGGGTATATAAATATTGTAATGACTTGCTCATTTTATTGATTATTCTCTATAACGGCTGCAGAAGATTTTGTCAGTAAGACCACAGCGTGAACAGCCACACCTTCTTTACGACCTGCATAACCTAACTTTTCAGTCGTGGTTGCTTTTACATTCACTTGATCTAGCTCTGCTTGTAAGTCTTCACTTAAGCAAGTACGCATCGCCAATAAATGTGGCGCTATTTTAGGGGCTTGTGCAACGATAGTAATATCGGCATTACCGAGTTGATAGCCTTTTTCAATCATTAAACCAACCACATGCTTTAATAAAATTCGACTATCGATATTTTCATACTGACCATCTGTATCGGGAAAGTGATTACCAATATCGGCTAAGCAAAGCGCACCCAATATTGCGTCACACAAAGCGTGAATAGCAACATCACCATCCGAGTGAGCAATAAAGCCTTGCGGATAATCTATTTCTACACCGGCTAAAACAATAGGGCCTTTGCCACCAAATTTGTGTACATCAAAGCCGTGACCTATTCTCATGGTGTTTCCTGTAATGTTGGTTTTTGTTGCTGTTGTTTTTGCTTAGCTAAGAAAAAAGCGGCTAAAGCGAGATCATCTGGATGAGTAATTTTTATATTTTCACTGCTTGCCGAAACTAACAGACTAGGTAAATTAGCCCGTTCAATTGCTGATGATTCATCAGTGAGTTCAGCTCCCTGATTAAGGCCATTAATAATCGCTGCTTTTAATTCTCGCACGGGAAACATTTGTGGTGTTAGCGCGTGCCATAAATGCTCTCGCGCTACCGTTGATAAAACTTGCTGACCATTTAACGTACTCAAAACCGATCGTTTCATGGTGTCTCGCACCGGTGCAGCTAATAATCCGCCCACTTCTTTTGCTAGGCAACGAGCAATTAACGTTGAAATATCATCATGAGTAACACAAGGTCTCGCGGCATCATGCACCAAGACCCAAGAATAGTGATCAGGGTCAATCGCTGTTAATCCAGCCAGTACTGAATCAACTCGTTCTTTGCCACCAATAACCGTTTCAACCTGAGCATTATTGATCAATGAAGTTTGTGGGTAATATTCATCATTTGCACTAAGCGCGATAATGACTTTATTTATCGACGGATGACTTAACAGGCGTTCAATGGTGTGTTCTAAAATCGTTTTATTATCAATAGTTAAATATTGCTTAGGGCAATTTGCCTGCATACGTTTACCTGCACCCGCGGCAGGGACAACAGCAATAAATTGTTGAGTGAGCTCTGTTGGATTAATTAGCATAACGTTGTTATTCCGGGTCTATTTGCATGGTGTTTTTTTCAGAGGGTATTAAACGAAAGAATGTTTCGTTTTCTTTTATCATCCCTAACTCATTTCTAGCGCGCTCTTCAATAGCTTCAACGCCTGATTTTAAATCGTCGGTATCAGCATATAATAATTTATTACGTTGTTTGAGCTTGTCATTGTCTGCTACTTGACGTTGAACTTCTTGTTCCAAAGCTAGATAGTCAGGCACACTATTTTTCCCGAACCATAGTCGGTATTGTAATAACATCAAAAAAACCAGTAATAGTACGGTTATAGCGCGCATAAAAACCTAATGTAAAGCCTAAAATTTAGTCAGAGAAGTACCAGTACGGTTGCCATTATAAATGGGTGTTTGCTGGTGTAAACATTATTAACGCATTTATAATTTTTAAAAATTAAATTGCTAACGATTGCTTAAAGTTACGCCAGTTAATGGCGCAAGATAATAACAACTCACGCAAACTCGGTGTTAAAGGGTTTGCTCGATGGGCATTTAACCAACAATGGCCACTACAAGCTGCCGTCATCACTTTCTTATTCGGTTTGAGTAACTGCCCTATTGCCTGGTTTTGTTCAAGCTCGCTTAAAGAGAACCAACCATGAAGATTGGTTCGAAAACGCTGTTGCTCAAGATCAATTCTGTCAATAGAGTCTAATAATATCGTGGAATCTTTGGCAATAGGCACCACTAGGCCATGATGCAACGTTGCCGATAAATACCACTGCTTTACTGACTCGCTGTCTTGACCATTTAATGGCATCTGTACACCTTGTTTAGCTGACCAAGTTGCATTTTGCACATCAAGCTTTAGGGGTGTTTGCACCTGTAACATGGAATTTGCCGTACGCTTGATATAATGAGGTAAACTTTTTAATCGCCCCTGCATCAATGAGGCTGATAAAAGAGGATCTATACTCAACTGCCCCAACTCTCTTTCATATAGCGCATTACAAAGCTCAGCAAAATCAGCTGATTGATAGTCCCTTTGCCATATTGAGGTTTGTTCATTCATGAATAATTGAGTGCTTTTTAATACGTTACTGGGTAGAATTCAACCTGAAGTTTAAGCATAACCTATTGGGTGAAAAAGATAAAATAAAGCGATAGTCTTTATTTATGGCTATTACCATGCATATTATTAGCTTTACCGCCCTTAACATTAACCAATAGCGCTATGCTGTTAATTGAACTCCACATAATCTAACACCGAAAACTCATGGAAAATATATGTTTGAAAAAGTAGCAAGTGAAAGCCCAGTAGCAGAAAAAACACTCTCTCTAGCACCAACCGATTTATTACGACAAGAAATAGATCAGGTCAGTTATATTTATAATATCATTGTTGATTTTTTTGCTAATTATACCTTCCAATTAATTGGCGCCTTCATCATTTTCGCGCTCGGTTATATCGTCGCAGGCAAAATATCCAATGTTGTATTGAGACTATGTACAAAACATAAACTTGATATCACCTTAAGTCAGTTTTTGGCCAGTACCACCAAAATGCTTATCGTCATTATGATAACCGTTATCTCGCTAAGTAAATTAGGCATTAGTGTTACGCCATTTATAGCTGCCATTGGTGCCATTTCTCTTGGCGCAGGTTTAGCCTTACAAGGTTTATTAGCTAACTATGCCGCTGGTTTTAATATTATTATTATTCGCCCCTTCGTGGTTGGTGATACCATAACGGTGCGCGGTGTTACCGGCATAGTCAAAGAAGTTCTTCTGGCTTATACCATAATTCATGACCAAGACAGTGTTGCGATCACCATACCGAACAAACATATTGTTGGCGAGATATTACACAATTCTAAACATGACTCATTATTAGAGTTAACGGTGGGTATCGCCTATAAAGAAGACCCACTGCAAGTGGTTACTATTTTAGAAAAAACGATAGATGAACTCAATATCGTTGGAGAATCACGCGAACCACAAATTGGTATTAGCGAGTTTGCTGACAGCTCTATCAATATTTCGATACGCTTATGGACACCCACGGCTAATTATTATGATGCTAAATTTAAAGCCTACAAAGCAATTTACTTAGCCCTGAAAGAAAACAATATCGAGATCCCATTCCCACAACGCGATGTTCATTTAATCTCACAAGCTTAGTATAATGGTTAGATAAGTCTTACTTTCCAGCATAAATTTAACGCATAAAAAAACCACTCATTGAGTGGTTTTTTTTTCGAGGAAAATTGTAGCTGCGGATAATGTTCGAAACTAGCACTCGTTAAATGATGATTGAGTCTTAATGGACATTCTTGCCACAAACATGACCTAATGCAGAAATAAAAAAGCAGCCATTAGGGGACTGTAGGATGTCTGAGCTATTTGCTATTTTCTTTTGCTATTCTTTCTAGGTAGTTCTTTTTCATTTCATTCAATCCATCGATAAATTCTTGAGATTTATACCCATTTTTTTTAGCTTTTTCAAGCCATGAATGAGCAAGATTAAACTCAATATCCCCTCTTTTGTCACTCCACCGATGAGCATACATTTTACCTAGCCAGTACATCGCAGAAGAATCATTCTCTTTAGCTGCTCGTTCTAGAAGATTTTTTGATTTTTCTGAAAATGTATCAAGCACAAAGAGAAATATTCCATAAACTCTAATAGCGAGTACATCATTCTCTTTAATTGATTGTTCATACCAATATACAGCTAGTTTTTCATTTTTACTTTTTTCTGCATCATCATCCGCGTCTACAGCTCTATTTGCATAATTATTGGCCGTAAGGAGTTGCGCTTTTATATGACCACTATTAGCCGCTCCAAGAAGCCAAGTAAGAGCAACATCACTATTCTTTTCCCGCATTGTTCCTGTTTGATACATGGAACCAATAGTAAATTGTGCTCCAGCATGTCCTGCTTGTCCTGCTTTAGTTATAAAACTAAACGCTTCACGAAGGCTATTATCTAATTTAGGCCGATTGTTCTTGGCAAAATGCCAAATTTCATATTGGCTGTCTACATCACCATCAACAGCTTTAGCTTTTAATTTTTGATATGTAATGAGTAAATCAGAGTGACTTGGGTCTTTTATTTCTTTTGATACTGCACCCATGCTTAATAATAAAATGGCGACGTATAATATAGCTTTCATAATTCCCTTATATCCTAACTTCCGCTGTTCATTCTTTACAGACCATAACAATATCAGTTTTTTACGTCAAAATAGTGCAAGAAGTGGAAGTAAAAGACATTAAACTTCAGCTCTAGCTTTCATAAGTTTTAATAAGGATGTATGAAAATCCCTAAAAATAAATTCCCCCCAAATTCTAGAATACACACCAAAGTTAGTATTATCCTGAACGGTTGTAGAGAGAATTAATTCACTCTTCCCATTTTCTAGATGGTTTATTTTATAAAACCCAGTTAAAGGAGAGAAGTAATCACCACCCAATTTGACGTGCTTATCTAAAGAAGTATCAGGAATAGTGTCGGGGTCTATTTCAAAACGGTATGACATTTTCTCGTTAATGCTCCATTCTGTAATAACTTCATTAAATTTCACATTTTTCTCCCAAATACTAGTTCTAACACTACCCACATTAGCTCCTGACATTTTTGCGGAAACAGGGGCTGGGACTCCCATTAACTGTGTAAATGAAAATGGTAATTCATCTTTATCTATATGGTTAACATTGCCAAGTTCACCCCAAACATGTGAAGGTGATGCATCAATTATAATTGTATTTTCAATAGTATAAACATTTGATAGTTGGAGGTAATTTATTTCAACAGGAGCAATTATAAGTGGAATTAATGCGACACAAGATAAAGTACCCGGCTTATTCTTGAAGTGTTTTAATCCGTAACCTGCTGTTAAGCCTCCTAGACTGGAAAAGAACATAAATGCAGGTAATGCAATTAATACACAAATACTACCTTCTAATAAAGTTACTATACTTGCTAATAAGAAAACAAATATAGGCTGCCAAGCTATTACAGTCATCTCTCCTGCTGTTAGTTCATCTTTAACTTTATATTCGAAATAGATACGTATAAAGCCAATGACAAATGGCACTATAAACATAAATGAAATGGTAACTAATCCGCCAAAACCATTAAGCTGGTCTAATTCCCAAATAACTCTAATGATAACTCCATAGGCAACACCTAATAAGATACCAACATGCTTTGGTGAAATGTTTTTCATTTTATACTCTATTGATTCTCTGAAAATATATGATGATAATTATGGAGTACGACAGTCCGCTAATCGCTCTAACCTGTTGGTGAGCCATTGATAACATTGCGATATATTACTGATTTACTCAAGAGTGACATAGAGAGACAGTTAGTTATCTGAAATAAGAAACGATACCTCTCATATTCAGAAGTTAACTATATTGGCTAATAGTCCTCAAAGCCTTTATGTTTTTATGATTTAGTTTTTCATATTGAGAGTGCTTAATAAACTTTGGACCAATCCAACCATCCTCATGCGTAAAAGCCATGCTCCACGCCAGATTTGTTGGGTAAATATGGAAATCTAAGAGCTTACTGTTATTTTCGGGCTTGTTTCTAGTAATGTAAACCACTTGATCGTCATGACCGAAACAATCTTCCATCACAACATATTTAGGTGAATTATGAGTGTTATAAAGATCTAAAGCTTCTTCTCTGTCATGTTCACACTTTAGCAAATCCCACATATAAGTTTTACCGCGTAAAATACCTTTAAAAGATGTCTTCTCAGAATGAAAAATAGAAAGCCACTCATGAGCTATTCTCAAGGCTTTTTCACCTTCAACAATTTCATAGTTTTCAATATCTAATTCTTCAATAAGGTTTATATGCTTCATTTATGGGTACTTTATTCTACTTCCGCTATTCGCTCTAGATAGACATTAACTTTTTCAGTGCATTAACGTCAAATCAGTACCAACTGCGGTCAGTCATTTTCTCCTGTATTGGTGTATGGTTCATTTTTATTCATTAGTGCAGTTAACTTAAAGTAAGCCTCTAACACACTGGAGCTAAGCTTTGGCAATTGAAAACCATCTCCATTATTCATAATGCCGCTAATTAAGCCACCCATAATAACTTGTTTGTTTTTTCAACAATAAACTACACTTAATTTACCCTCTTATAAGTGTGGTGATTATTATGCCCAAGCCTCGTTCACAACAAATTAGTTTATCTGATACGCCGTATTATCATATTTGCAGTCAAACCGTTCGCAAAGCCTTTTTATGTGGTATTGATAAAGAAACCGGTATCAGTTATGAGCACAGGCGTCATTGGATTGAACAACGCATTTTTACATTATCTCAGGTGTTTGCTATTGATATTTGTGCTCACGCTGTCATGAATAATCACTTACATTTAGTCCTTCATGTTGATAGTGAAAAAGCTAACAACTGGACGACGCTAGAGGTACTGTCCCGTT